>JADYYZ010000307.1 GCA_020853405.1 Acetobacteraceae bacterium | reverse complement strand
GCGTGCTCGCGGTGCTGCCGGAACTGCGCGACCTGGCCGCGCGCAAGGCAGCCGGGCTTTCGGGCGGCCAGGGCAAGATGGTCGCGCTCGGCCGCGCGCTGATGGCAGGCACGAAACTGCTGCTGCTCGACGAGCCGTTCCAGGGCCTGGCCCCTGCCCTTGCACTTCGCTACGCCGAGGCGTTGGGGCGACTGAAGCAGGCCGAGCCGGACCTTGCCATCCTGATCACCGAGAGCAATCCCGCGCTGCTGAAGCCGCTGGTCGAAAGCGCCTACGCGATCGAGCGCGGCGAGGTGGTGGCGACCGCGCTGTAGCGGGAAATTCCGCTTTCTTCGCAGCGTCGGCGGGGCCACCTCGCGCCACCAGTGCGTGCTATGATCCGTTGCAGATCGGCTTCGGCTGGCGCGCGTGAGCCGCGGTGGGACCGGAGCGAAGCCGCTGCGGGAACCCGGTTGTGGCAACCCTGCCGACGCCGAAATGGAAGCTGGAGGACGGCTTCACGCCGCACTGGTCGCCGGTCACGCCGCTGAAGCAATGGCCGCCGCCTGCCTGGCGCACGCGCCACAGGGTACGGTTGGGCGAGAACTGGCTCTCGATCGCCAGGGACAACCTGGTGGCCGATGTGTGGGATCTGATCTGGTTCAATTTCGAAACCGATGATCCCCGGAAGGTCAACCGCTATCTGCACCACTATGTCGGCTGCTGGGCGGCGGCGGAGGACCGCAAGAACTTCCGGTTCACCGACCATGACGAGCCGGGCTTTGTCTATATTCCGCCGCACGGCTACGCACGGCGCACAGGGTTGCCCTTCCAAGGCCTGGTGCTGTCGCAACTGGAGAAGAGCGCGCAGCACTTCCCCTATCTGATCCTGAAGAACTTCCACATTAATCTGATCGGGCTCGGCAAGGTGCTGGACGCGATGCGCACAGGCCGGATCACTGCCCTGCACGATCCCGAGCTCGGCACGCCGGCGGAGTATCGACCCGGCAGCGCCAAAATTCCCGGCCCGGCGATCGCCGTACGCAGTGCCGCGATGGCCAGCTGGCTGTCGCGCACCATCCTGGTGCACGAGGCGGTTCACGCCATCGTTCATCGGAACAGTTTCAAGGGCATCTACGGCTGGCAGAACGAGTTCATGGCCTATGCGGTCGAGGCGCTGTGGGGCCGTGCGACCGACAACACCATGGCCGAGCGCATGGTCAGTCAGGCGCTGCACGACGACGATATCACCCACAACGCCTACGTGCTGGCACACTACCTGCGCGCTGCGGGGAAGATGTTCTACGGCCAGTTCATCATGCGGGTGAAGGATGTGGACGCGATGCTGCCCGACTATCGCGATCCGTCGCGCAGGTTGAACCCGTTCAATGAGCTTCGGGACGCGATCATCAACCACCGCGAATACGGAGCGACCTGGAACAAGCGAAGCACGTTCCACTGGACGTGAAGCAAGGCCGATTTCGTTTCACATTCATGTGCGTCCGCAGCGCGACGACTACGCTAATGTGCTAGCGTCAGAAGCGACGATGGTCGGTCGGGGCGCCAACGACGCCGTGGGACCGGGCGGTCCGCACTCAGGAGTTCGGCCATGGCGAAACTGCCGGAGCCGAAGACCAAGCTTGAACCAGGCTTCAAGCCGAAGATGAAGCCGCCCACCTCCGTGCCGGCGCTCGCGCACTGGCCGCCCGAGGGACACCGTGGCTGGCATCGCGTGAAGCTGGGCGAGAACTGGCTTTCGGTGGCCATGTTCAAACTGATCCCCGATGTGTGGGACCTGATCTACTTCAACTTCCGCACCATGGACCCGAAGGAGGTAAACACCTATCTCCGCCACTACGTGGGCTGCTGGAAGTCGGCACCGGACGGCAAGAACTTCAGATTCACCGACGAGGACGATCCGGGCCACGTGTATATCCCGCCCTATGGCTGGAAGCGGGGCGACTACGACCTGCCGTTCCATGCCGAGGTGCGGTCACTGCTGGAGAAATCCGTCGCGCGCTTTCCCTATCTGGTGCTGGGCAACTATCACGTCACGCCGACCGACCTGACGCACGTGATCATGGCGATGCGCGAGGGCCGGATCGGCGTGGTGCACGATCATGCCATCAGCACACCCGCGGAATGGCGGCCGAAGGAGAACGTGATGGCCATCCGCGACCTTGGCATCAGCAGCTGGATCGGGCGGAACCACCTGATCCACGAGGCGACGCACGCCATCGTCGACTACAAGAAGTTCGAGATCTGGGGCTGGCAGAACGAGTTCCTGGCCTACACCACCATGGCGCTGTGGGGCCGCGCGCAGAACGATGGGCTTGCCGAGGCGCTGGCCGCCGGCACCAGC
The DNA here is from genome assembly GCA_020853405.1 of Acetobacteraceae bacterium. Lineage (GTDB taxonomy): Bacteria > Pseudomonadota > Alphaproteobacteria > Acetobacterales > Acetobacteraceae > JADYYZ01. Next base: position 5,585 of record JADYYZ010000307.1, on the reverse strand, counting down.
CATCCCAATCCCTGGCATGATGCCTATGTGCTGGCGCGCTATCTCCGCGGCGGGGGCGGCACCATGAAGCACGTGAAGGCGATGGATACGCGGCTGCCCGATTACCGCGACACGACCAAGACCATCAATCCGGTCGCCAACCTGAAGCTCGCCATCATGAGCTCGAAGAGCAGCAGCCTCTACTGGTGGAAGTACTCCGGCTTCGACGGGGTGTAGCGGTTCATGACCATGCCACCCAAGCCGCGGCATGCGCCGGAGCCGCATTTCAAGCTCGACCGCATGCAGAAGCCCACGGGTCCCATGCCGCCGTGGCCCCGCTCCGGCACGCGCCGATCGGTGCGCGTCGGCGGCGCCGACACCTGGGGCACCATGGCCACCGGCTGGGCCGTCGGCGACGTGTGGGACCTGATCTCGTGGAACTTCGGCACGACGACCAAGGAGGAGCCGACGCCGCGCGAGGTGAACTGGTACATGCACCACTTCATCGGCTGCTGGCGCGCCACCGCAGACGGCAAGAACTTCCGCTTCATCGATGCAGATCCGGGCTTCATCCAGATCCCGCCGCTGGGCTGGTCGCGCAAGGTGCCGGGCCTGCCCTTCCACACCATGGTCGCGCTGACCATCAGCAAGATCGTGCCAAACTATCCCGTGCTGAGCTTCGCGCCGTTCTCGGTCGAGCCGCGCGACTTGTTTCATGTCCGCCAGGCGCTGCACGACGGGCTGCTCAGCGCCAAGGTCGAGCCGGGGCTTTCCGCATCGGCCAAGTACGATCTGGCGGACAACATCTTCCTGTTCCGCAACAGCTCGACCACCTCATTCGAAAGCCGGCTCAACATCGTGCACGAGGCAACGCACGCCGTACTCGACCGCAAGTTCGCCGGATTTGACATGCGACGCTGGCAGAACGAGTTCATCGCATACACCGCCGAGGCGCTGTGGACCTGGAACACCGACCCCGCGGCGGCCAAGGCACTGCTTGACAAGCCCGATATCAGCGACAGCGTGAAGGCGGCGATCGTGCTTGGCCACTATCTGCGGGGCGGGGTCAGCACCAGGAAGGTGGTGCGGGATTTCGACAAGGAAGTACCCGATTTCCGCGATCCGTCGAAAACGCTGAACGCGGTTGCCGAGCTGAAGCGCGGGATCCGGCGCGATCTGCTGGGCAACGGCGATGATCCCGCCGAGCGCGTGCTGATGAGCGGCTGGCTCAGGTAGGCACTTTCGCGGACCGAAGCCGGCTTGCCCGGCCCACAGCCGCCGCGGCTGCTGGTTGCGCAGAAAGCGTTGCGCCGCTATACGCGCCCCTTCCCGCGCGCCGGCCGGCAATCGGCGCGCCGCAGGAGCATGCCCGATGAAGTCCGACATCCACCCCGACTACCACGAGATCACCGTCGTGATGACCGACGGCACCGAGTTCAAGACCCGCAGCACCATGGGCAAGCCCGGCGACACGCTGCGGCTCGACATCGACCCCAAGGTGCACCCGGCCTGGACCGGCCAGCGCCAGCAGGTCTCCTCGACCGCCGGGCAGGTCGCGAAGTTCAACAAGCGCTTCGCCGGCATCGGCCTGAAGCAGGGCTGACCAGTTCGGCCCGACCCAGCCCGGCCCGACGCCGGACCCGCGTCCTAGCCCCGCCTGAAGACCGCCTCGGCCGCCGCCTTGGCCCCCTGCTTGGCGGCGATCGCCGCCTCGGCCCGGGCGATCTCGGCCCTGAGGTCGGCGATATAGTCGGCAAGCGCGCCGACCGAGAAATCATCGAGCGGCGGGCGCGCCAGCAGGACCGGCTTGGGGCGGGGCAGGTCGTCTTCCATCGCAGCGCTTCCTTGCTTGACCCGGGCGGTCGAACCATACACATGAACGGCCGGTGCGGCGAATTGCAGCGGCCGAAATCGTGGGCCGCCGACGCCCGGAAAGGCTTGAAACCATGGCTGTTCCCCTGATGCCGAAGGCCACCGCGGTGTGGCTGATCGACAAGACCTCGCTTTCCTTCGAGCAGATCGCCGAGTTCGTGGGCATGCACGCGCTGGAGATCCAGGCGATCGCCGATGGCGAGGTCGCGATCGGCATCGTCGGCCACGATCCGATCACCTCGGGCCAGCTCACGCGCGAGGAGATCGCCCGCTGCGAGGCCGATCCGGCCACCCGGCTGAACCTGTCGCGCAGCACGCTGCCGCAGCCCACCGCGCGCGGCAAGGGTGCCCGCTACACCCCGGTATCGAAGCGCAACGACAAGCCGAACGCGATCGCCTGGCTGTTGAAGAACCACCCCGACCTGTCGGAGGCGCAGATCGCCAAGCTGATCGGCACCACCAAGGACACGATCGCCAAGGTGCGCGACCGCACGCACTGGAACGCGGCCAACATCAAGCCGGCCGATCCGGTGACCCTCGGCCTGTGCAGCCAGGGCGACCTGAATGCCGAGGCCGAGGCGGTGCGCGACCGCCGCGGGCGCGAGGGCCAGCCGGCCGCCGAGCATGCCGCCAACCATCCGGCCACCGAATCGCCGGCCTCACCCGAGGAGCACGAGGCGGCCTGAGCAGGGGGCCTGAGCAGGCGGCCTGAGCTGGGGGGCTGAGCAGGGGGCCTGGCCACGCGGCGGCCCGAGCCGTCGAGCCGACTGAGGCGCGGGCTCAGGCGCGGGCGCGGGCGCCTGCCATTCCGGCCACGCGCAACCGCTCCATCTCCTCCTTCAGCCGCAGTTTCTCGCGCTTCAGGCGCGCCAGCTCGACTTCGTCGGGACGGGGCCTCGTCCCTTCGTCGGCGACGCGCGCCTCAAGTGCTGCGTGACGGTCGCGAAGGGTCTGCAGCCGCTGGCCGAGAGGCATGGGCACTCCCCTGGCTCGAGGTGGCGGGAAGCGAAGTCTAGCAGATTCGCCGATGCCCGCGCCATTACAATCGGCGGTTGTGCATGAGTGTGGTCATGCGTCTCCCATGCTGATGCCCAGGGCGCGGGCGGTCGCCACCAGCTGCCCGGCAGGGTCGACCGGGCGCTGGGCTGCCACCGCCTCGTCGATCGCGACATCGCCCAGCACGCCGCCCTGCACCGCGACCATCCTGCCCGACACCCCGGCCAACGCCAGCTCGGCCGCACGCACGCCGAGCCCTGCCGCCAGCACGCGGTCGGTCGCCCCCGGCTGGCCGCCACGCTGCACATGGCCCAGCACGGTGACCCGCGCCTCGGCCCCGGTCGCGCGTTCCAGGATGGCGGCAACCCGGCCGCCGATGCCGCCCAGCCGCGGCATCGCGCCAGGCCGCGACGGCCCGACCACGGCCTGCGCGCCTTCGGGGTCGCGCACCGCCTCGGCGACCACCACCAGCGCATAGTTGCGCCCGCGCGCGGCCAGCCGCGCGATCGCCGCCGCCGCCGCCGCCACCCGCCACGGGATTTCCGGGATCAGAATCACGTCGGCGCCGCCGGCGATCCCGGCCGACAGCGCGATATGGCCGGAATCGCGCCCCATCACCTCCAGCACCATGATCCGGCTGTGGCTCGCCGCCGTCGGCTGCAGCCGGTCGAGCGCCTCGACCGCGACCTCGACGGCGGTGGCGAAGCCGATCGTCGAATCGGTCGCGGCAAGGTCGTTGTCGATGGTCTTCGGCACGCCGATGAACCGGATGCCGGTGCGACGCGCCAGTTCCGCCATGATCCGCATGCTGCCGTCGCCGCCGATCGCGACCAGGTTGTCGAGGCGGAGCGCCTGGTAGCCGGCCTTCACCTTCGCCGAGAAGTCGATCGTGCTGCCATCCGGCATCGGGTGGCGCAGCGGATTGCCGCGGTTGACGCTGCCCAGCGTGGTGCCGCCCTGGCGCAGCAGCGGGCCGTCGACGATCCCGGCATCGAGCACGACGAACCCCGGCGGGTCCGCCATCAGCCCTTCGGTGCCCTTCAGGATGCCAAGCACCTCGGCCCCCTGGCCGGTGCAGGTCGCCACCACTGCCCTGATCGCGGCGTTCAGCCCGGCGCAGTCGCCGCCCGTGGTCATCACGCCGATCCTCGGCATCGCAGACTCCACCGTTTGCGCAACAACCGCTAGTCTGCCCGCCGGGCTCGCGCTTGTGCCAGATGCCTTTGCGGATTGCCTGTGCCAGAGGTCTGTGCCGGAAGCCTGTGCCGGAAGCCTGTGCGGAGTCGGGGAACGACCGGGATGGAAGAGGATCTCGCCGAGCTGGAAGCGCGCCTTTATCAGCTGCTGTCAGAACATCGCGACCTCGACACCGCGATCGCGCGGCTGTCGGACAGCGCCGCGACCGACCAGCTGCACCTGCAGCGGCTGAAGAAGCGGAAACTGAAGCTGAAGGACGAGATCGCCTGGATCGAAAGCCGCATGCTTCCGGACATCATTGCCTAGCCCGATGAGCGAGATGCCTTCTCCCGTGGTCGGGGTGATCATGGGCTCGAGATCCGATTTCGAGACCATGCGCCACGCTGCCGAAACGCTGGCGGCCCTCGGCATCGCGCACGAGGTGAAGATCGTCTCGGCCCACCGCACGCCGGAACGTCTCTATGCCTATGCAAAGGGCGCCAGGGCGCGGGGGCTCAGGGTGATCATCGCCGGCGCCGGCGGGGCAGCGCACCTGCCCGGCATGGCGGCAAGCCTCTGCCCGCTGCCGGTGCTGGGCGTGCCGGTGGAAAGCCACGCGCTCAGGGGCCGGGATTCGCTGCTGTCGATCGTGCAGATGCCGGCCGGCATCCCGGTCGGCACGCTCGCGATCGGGCGCGCCGGCGCCGTCAATGCCGCCCTGCTGGCAGCCGCGATCCTCGCGCTGGCCGATGCGGCGCTGGCGGCACGGCTCGATGCCTGGCGGGCACGCCAGACCGACGCGGTCGCCGAAACCCCCGATGCCTGAGCTGGCAGGGGTACTCCCGCCCGGTTCCGTGATCGGCATCGTCGGCAACGGCCAGCTCGGCAGGATGAGTGCGATCGCCGCTGCCCGGCTCGGCTATCGCGTGCACGTGTATGGGCCGGAGCCGGATGCGCCGGCCGCGCAGGTGGCGGCCCGCGCAACCGTTGCCGCCTATGACGACCAGGCAGCATTGGAGAAATTCGCCGCCGGCGTCGATGTCGTGACGTTCGAGTTCGAGAACGTCTCGGCCGCCGGCCTCGACCTGCTGGAGCGCCTGGTGCCGGTGCGGCCCTCGCCTTTGGTGCTGCGCATCAGCCAGGACCGGCTGGCCGAGAAGCGGTTCCTGCAGTCGGCGAAGGTGCGCCTCGCCCCATGGAAAGCGATCGAGACCGAGGCGGACCTCGCAGCTTCCGTCGCGCAGCTGGGCCTGCCTGCGGTGCTGAAGACCACGCGGCTCGGCTATGACGGCAAGGGCCAGGCGCGGCTGCGCGCGCCGGCGGATCTGGCGCCGGCCTTCGCGCGGCTGAAGCCGAAGCCGCTGGTGCTGGAGAAATTCGTCGACTTCGCCGCCGAGCTCTCGGTGGTGGTGGCGCGCGGCGCCGGTGGCGAGGTGGCGGTGTTCGATGCGGTCGAGAACCGCCATCACGACCACATCCTGCACGCGACCTTCGCGCCGGCGCGGATCGACCCGGCGATCGCCGCCGAAGCCGGCGCCGCGGCGGTCAGGGTGGCCGAGGCG
>JADYYZ010000306.1 GCA_020853405.1 Acetobacteraceae bacterium | reverse complement strand
GTGTCCACGCCGCATGTGAGTTCATGGACCGCGGGCGCCCCACTGCGCTGCTCGTGAGCCAATCTTTCCAGAGCCTCGCGCGCATGCTGATGAAGGCGCGCGGCTATCCGGATGCGCCCTTCGTGGTGATCCCGCATCCGTTCGAGTCGCTGCCGGAGGAGACCATCCGCCGGATCGCGCGCGAGAAAGTGACCGAGATCATCGCCGCCGTTTCCGAACAGCCCCTGCCGCGCGCCTAGCGCCGCCCACCTCGACAGGAGCACGAACATGGGCCTGGTATCAAAGCGACATCTGCTCGAAGGCGATGTCGATGCCGTTTTCGATCACATGTACCGCGCGGGCTGGACCGATGGTCTGCCGGTGATCCCGCCGACGGCGAGGCGCGTCGAGGCGATGGTCAAGGGTCTCGGCTGGCCCGCCGACTTCAGCATCGGCCGCCTGCCGCCGAAGTACGGCGAAGCGACGATCGAGAAGCTGGCGATCAACGCCGTGATGGCCGGCTGCCTCCCCGAGTACTTCCCGGTGGTGGTGGGATCGATCCAGGCGCTGCTCGACCCGGCATACAACCTGTACAGCGTCAATACGACAACGCATCCGGCCACGCCCATGCTGATGATCAACGGGCCGATCCGCCACGAGCTCGACATCAACTTCAGCTGGGGCTGCATGGGACCGGGATGGCGCGCCAACGCCACCATCGGCCGGGCGGTGAATCTCGCCATGCTGAACATCGGCGGGCGCATTCCCGGCGTTGGCACGAAGGCCGTGCACGCACAGCCCGGCCGCTTCACCTGGTGCTTCGCGGAATGGGAGGAAGAGAGCCCCTGGGAGCCCTATCACGTCGAGCGCGGCTTCGACAGGAACGAGAACACGGTAACCGTGGCGGCACCTGGCGGCGTGCGCACCATGGAGTTCCCGGAGTGCGTCACCGGCGAGGACGTGCTGGAGAACATCGCCGGGGCGCTGCACGGCGAAGGCGGCATCAACATCTTCCCGCAGTTCGGCCAGGGCGAGATGCCGGTCATCATGTGCACCGAGCATGCGAAGATGATGATGCAGGACGGCTTCACCAAGCAGAAGGCGAAGGAATACCTGTACGAGCACACGCGGCACATCCCGTTCTCGAGCTTCTCCGAAAGCAAGCTCGCGGCGATGCGCAAGATTCGTCCCGACCAGTTCAGCGACAAGGGTGTGGCGCTCGCCGCGCGTCCGGACCAGTTCATGATCTACGTGTCCGGCGGTCCGGGCGGGCTGCACACGCGTTTCTGCGACACATTCGGCGACACCTGGATCGTGACCAAGCGCATTCCCAAGAAGGGCGAGCCGCCTCCCCCAGCGTCCTAGGCAAGCCGATGGGATGCCGGCCGGTGCGGGCAGCAGCGCCGGCTGTCCGATCCGTGGGCGGATTGACGAGGGTGATCGACGATGTCCGAGGACAGATTGGCCAGCGGCGTAGCGGTGCTCCGGCTCGACGTGCCGGAGACGAAACGCGAACGGTTCATGCACTGGTTCAGTGCCGAACTGATGCCCGCGCTGCGCGGCGATACGAACGTGACGGCGGTGCGCGGCTTCGCGGCGGTGGACAGTCCGTTCAATGCCTGGGTCCAGCTCGACCTGAAGGATCTCGACCTCTACCGCAAGACGGGCGGCGCGCAACAGAACGGCATCAGGCCGCGTTCGCCCGTGACGCCCGTGGGCGAGGCGCTCTACCGGCAGATTTACCCGCGCTATGGCCGGCCAAGCCGCCACGGCTGGGATTTCAGCAGGTGGGCCTACCAGGTCCCCGCGGCCGGCGGGCTGCTGCTCACCATGACGTACGACGTTCCACCCGCGATCGATGCCGAGTTCAACGCCTGGTACGACGACGAGCACATCCCCATGTTCCTGTGCACGCCGGGCATCATCACTGCGCGCCGCTTCCGCCTGGAGGACGGCAGCCAGGGCGAGCCGCAGTACCTGGCGTTGTACGACGTCAGCAGCATCTACCCGTTCTACAGCGATGCGTTTTTCAAGGTGCGCTCGACGCCCTGGACGGACCGCATTCACAGCTTCGTGACGCGGCGCTTCCGGGCCTTGTTCCGGCAGGTGGCGTAGCGCGGGCAGGCGTGGGCCGGACGCGCAGACCGGACGCGCAGACCGGGCGCGCAGACCGGCCGCGCGTTTCGATCCGGCCGTCCCGAGCGGGCTCTGATATGTCGAATCGCTCGCGACGGCGCGGCGCCAGCGCCGCTTCGCCGACCCCACGGCCGGGGATCCATGATGCGTATGGCGAGCGTCAAGCTTCACTGATTGCGCACTGAGGGACTTTATCCACGGCCTCGCCCCACATCGGAACGCTCCCTTCAAGTGAAAGGATCGATCGTGAAACTGCTCTCGCCCATCAGGCTCGGCTCGATCGAAGTCAAGAACCGCGTCGTGTCCACCGCGCACGCGGCCTATACCAATTTCTGGGAGGCAGGCAATTCCGGCGAGCGCTACATGGCCTACCAGGAACGGCGTGCACAGGGCGGCACCGGCTTGATCATTATGACCGCGATGCACGTGCATCCGACCAGCCAGATCCTGGGCCACTTCATCTACGAGCCGGACGACATGGCGAGGAAGTACCAGCAGATGTCGACCCGCCTGCACCGTCACGGCGCCAGGCTGATCCAGCAGCTGTTCCATTTCGGTGCGCAGGAAAAATCCGACCCGCGCGATGACTGGGCGCCGATCTGGGGCTTCTCGGGGACGACGACGCTGCACGGCGAGCCCACGCACGCGATGACCAGCGACGAGGTCGAGGAAGTGATCGAGGCCTTCGCCAAGGCTGCGGTCGTGTGCACGGAGAACGGCGTCGATGGCGTGGAACTGCATGGCACGCACGGCTATCTGATTCAGCAGTCCTTCAGCCCATTCGCCAACCAGCGCACCGACAAGTGGGGTGAGGACCTGTATTTCGCCAAGACCTTGGCCGAGCGCGTGCGCGCGGCGATCGGCCCGGGCAAGGTGCTCGGCCTGCGCATCTCGGCGGACGACTTCATCAGCCCGGAGGATGGCGGCCTGGGACACGCGCGGCTCTGCCACATCGCCGCGCAATTGATCGGCACGGGGTGTTTCGACTATCTCAACCACTCCGAAGGCACCGGCGGCGCGCACTATGCCCGCGCCGTCGGCTCCTATCGGCACAAGTTCGGCGAGTGGCTGCCGCTCACGCGGGGCCTGCGCGAGGCCATCAAAGGGGCGGTGCCGGTGATCGGCGTCGGCAAGATTCCGACCCCGGATCTCGCCGAGCGCGCGCTGGAGGCGGGCGACTGCGATCTGATCGGCATGACGCGCGCGCAGATCGCCGATCCGGACCTCGTGAAGAAGCTGCGGCAAGGGAAGGGAAGCCGCATCCGCACCTGCACCGGCTCGAACCAGGGCTGCATCGACCGCGCGCGCTATCCGATCACCTGCATCCACAACCCCGAAGTCGGTGAGGAGAACCGCTTCAAGGCGCTCGACGTGCCGGTCGCGAAGGCGAAGAAGGTGCTGGTCGTGGGTGGCGGTCCGGCGGGCATGAAGGCGGCGGAGATCGCCGCGCGACGCGGCCACCACGTCACCCTGGCCGAAGCGGGCACGCGACTGGGGGGCCGGCTCACCCTCGTCGAGGCAATGGGCGATGCCGCGAACCTGCTCACCTCGATCAACTGGGTGGAGCAGGAGCTCTCGCTGCTGAAAATGGATATCCGCATGCAGACGGCGGTTGACGAGGCCTTCGTGCGATCGTTCGCGCCCGATGCGATCATCATGGCAACGGGCGCCGTATCGACCAGTTCCATCACCGCGCCAACCGACGAATCGATCCCGGTTATCTCGGGGGACGACGCCGCCCAGGGGCTGTACAAGGGCCACAAGTTCGAGCTGGCGAACGTCAAGGCGCTGGTGATCGATATCCGCGCCAATTACGAGACCGCGCTTGTCATCGACTCGCTCGCGCGGCGCGGCAGTGCTGTCACCGTCGTCACGCCGCACCTGCATTTCGGCGTCAACGTCGGGCATACGCACCGCGTCGAGTATCTACAGAGTCTGCCCAGGCTGGGCGTCGAGCTGCTCGCGACTACGATCCTCGAGCGCATCAGCGAAGGCCGCGCCCACATCCGCAATACAGTGACGCAACGCACCAGCGCGGAGGCGTTCGATTTCGTCGTCGCGGGCAGCAGCCCGAAGCCGAAGGACGAGCTGTTCGAGATCTTCTCGCGCTATGCGCCGACGAAGATGGCGGGGGATGTGGTGGCGCCACGCTCGGCGCTCGAGGCGTTCCGCGAAGGGGACCGCTGCGGAAGAACGATCTAGCGCACAGTCCGCGCTGAAACGACACCCGGTCTATCTGGCAAATGCATACTTAAGCGGCTAGCGGGCCGCAGAGATTCGCCGCTTGCGCTCCGCCTGCGTCGCGGCACGCGCGCCGGCAAGCCAGTCTTTCTTCAATAAACTCCAGATCTTTTTCTTCGGCCACCGCTGCGTCTATACTCATTCTTATGAGCAAGAACGTTGCCATGCCCGAGACCGGCCCGGAGGACGATGTGGCGCCGGGCCGCGTCGTCCCGCCCTTCGAGCCCACCCCCGCCCCGCCGCTGTTCGACGCCATCCTGCGGCCGCACCGCAGCCTGACGCCGGTCGGCTTGTGGGTAATCGTCGGGATCTTCGCCGCGGCGAGCTTTGCCATGGGCACCCTGTTCCTGATCAAGGGCGCCTGGCCGGTGTTCGGCTTCTATGGGCTGGATGTGGCGCTGGTCTATTGGGCGCTGAAGGCCAGCAGCCGGCAGGCCGGGATGTTCGAGCGCGTCGAGTTGACCCGCGAGCGGCTTACGGTGCGGCGGGTGAGCAGAACGGGCAAGGAGGCGCGCTGGGAGTTCCAGCCCTATTGGCTGAAGGTCGAGCTGGAAGGCCCGACAAGCGGCCGCAATCGCCTGACACTCCGCTCGCACGGCCGGCGGCTCGAAATCGGCGTCTTCCTGGCGCCGGAGGAAAAGATCACTCTTGCGCTTGCCTTGCGCGGCGCGCTGGCCAAGGCCCGGACCCCGGTATTCTGACGACCCCGGTATTCTGACGATCCCGATATTCTGACGCAGCGTTCCGATGCCGCGGCCTTCAGCCGCCCAGCACGTCCTTCATCGAATAGAAGCCGGGCTTCCTGCCCACGCCCCAGAGCGCCGCCCGCACGGCGCCGCGGGCGAAGATGTGCCGCCCGCCGGCCCGGTGGCTGAGCTCGATCCGCTCGCCGTCGGCGGCGAAGATGACGGTGTGATCGCCCGGCACGTCGCCACCGCGCAGCACCGCGAAACCGATATCGCCCGCGCGCCGCTCGCCCGTGTGGCCGTCCCGCGCCCGGGCGGAAACCGTCCCAAGATCGACCTTGCGCCCGCGCGCCGCCGCTTCGCCCAGCGCAAGGGCGGTGCCCGATGGCGCGTCCACCTTGTGGCGGTGATGCATCTCGACGATCTCGATGTCGAATGACGGGTCGAGGGCCGCCGCCGCCTGCTCGACCAGGGTCAGGAGCAGGTTGACGCCAACGCTCATGTTGGGGGCAAAGACCACCGGACAGTGACGCCCGGCACGTTTCAAGGCTTCGACGCCATCGGCATCGATACCGGTCGTGCCGACCACATGCACGGCCTTTGCCTGGGCGGCAAGCCGCGCATGGGCGATGGTGGCCGCCGGCACGGTGAAGTCGAGCACCGCATCGGCTGCCGCGAACAGGACCGTCGGATCGTCGCCACATGTGACGCCGATCGGATCGACACCGGCCAGCACGCCCAGATCCTGGCCGATGGCGGAATGATCCTTGCCTTCGGTGCCGCCGATCAGCACCGCGCCCGGCGTCGCCAGTGTTTCCCTGAGCAGCATCCGCCCCATCCGGCCGGCGCAGCCGACAACCCCGATTCGAACCTCTGTCATGGCGCTCCTCCGCTGCCCGCCTCTACCACGGCGGGGCGGCCCGGCCAAGCATCACACGCGCCGATAGGTGGCAAGCATGATCTGGTCCTTGCGCGGGCCGCTCACCCACCAGGCGGCCTGCCAGCAATCGGCGGAACGCGCGGCGATGCGGCCGCGATAGAGATCGGGCCCGCAGGGGTGAAGCGCCCGCCAGAGGCCCGAACGGAGATCGAGATCGTGAAACAGGCCGCCCTGTTCAAAGGTGACATTCGCCTTGTGGGGCGCGACGAAATCGTAAAAGGTGCCGCGCCGCGCCTGGCCCTGATAATCGCCGAACCGCAGGCGGCCGGTTTCCTCGCAGCGAAGCCCGGCGCCCGCCGCGCCGAACCTGGCCTGGCCGGAAAAAAGACCGTCGCAGCAGAGGCGGCGGTCGCGAATGCGCCGTTCGATCCGCCAGTCCCCCGCCAGGTAGGCGCGAAGATCGGTAACCGCGATCACCGCCCCTGATCGCGGCGTGCCATCAGTCGCGGAGATCGTCCCACAGCTCCTTGACCTTGGCGAAGAAGCCTTCCGATTCCGGGCTTGTCTGCTTGCGCGTGCTGGCCTTGTCGAATTCCTCGAGAAGCTCGCGCTGGCGCGCCGTCAGGTTGACGGGTGTTTCCACCACCGCTTCCACATACATGTCGCCATGGCTGCCGCCGCGCATCACCGGCATGCCCTTGCCGCGCAGGCGGAACTGGTGCCCGGCCTGGGTGCCGGGCGGAATGGTGAGCTTGGCGCGCTTGGCTTCGAGCGTCGGCACTTCGATGTTGCCGCCAAGGGCGGCGGTCGTCATCGGAATCGGCACCCGGCAGAAGATGTTGGCGCCGTCGCGGCGGAAGAACCGATGCGGCCTGATCGACAGGAAGATATAGAGATCCCCGCTTTGCGCGCCGCGCACGCCGGCCTCGCCCTCGCCGGCCAGCCGAATACGGGTGCCGTCTTCGACGCCGCCCGGAATGTTCACGTTGAGCGTCTTTTCCTTCACCTGGCGGCCGGTGCCCGAACAGCTGCGGCACGGATCCTTGATCACCTGGCCGATGCCCTGGCAGGTGGGGCAGGTGCGCTCGATGGTGAAGAAGCCCTGCTGGG
>JADYYZ010000305.1 GCA_020853405.1 Acetobacteraceae bacterium | reverse complement strand
GCGGCGGGGGCCGGGCCGGTGGGGATGCCGGGGTTGTGGTGGGGCAGCAACGGGCATGTCGCGTTCGCCATCACCAACAACATGGCGATGACGCGCGACCTGTATCGCGAGGAGGTCGATCCTTCCGACCCCGGGCGGTATCGCGATGGCGATTCCTGGCGGCGCTTCGACGAGCGGATGGTGTCGATTCCCGTGCGTGGGGAGGCGACGCGGGCGTTGGTGGTGCGTTCGACGACGCGCGGGCCGGTGGTGAACGCAATCATTCCGCAGATGGCGGAGGGCGGCGATCCCGTGACGTCGCTGCGCTGGGTGGGGGCGGAGCACCTGGACGATATCCGCGCCAGCATCAATGTCGGGCGGGCGAAGGACTGGGAGCAGTTCCGCGACGCGCTGCGGGATTGGGCGGTGGCGGTGTTCAACTGGGCCTATGCCGACGTGCAGGGCAAGGCCGGCTATCAGATGGCCGGGCGCGTGCCGATCCGCGGGCGGATCACCGCCGGGGTGCGCGATGCCAACAACCCCGAAGATCGTTGGCTGGGGCATATTCCGTTCGACGGGCTGCCCAACCGCTATAACCCCGCGACCGGCTTCGTTGCCAGTGCGAACCAGAGGATCGTTGCGCCGGACTACAAGTATCCGATCTATGGCGCCTATTCGCAGGGGCATCGCGGGGTGCGCATCGACCAGGCCTTTGCCGGGGCCAAGGCGGATCGGGCGCACACCATTGCGCTGCAGAACGACGTGAAGAGCGTGCGGGCCGAGCGGTCGGCGCCGGATATCGTGGCGCTGCTGAAGGGCAGCGGCGATGCCGATGGCGAGGCGGTGGCCGGGCTGCTGGCGGGATGGGACTGCCGCTATACCACGGCCAGCGTGGCGGCGACGGTGTTCGAGACCTTCATGTTCCACTGGCAGCGCGGCACGCTGGCGTTGCATGTGGCGCCGCGGCTGCTGGACCTGGCGGTGCAGCAGACCAATCTGTGCGTGCATCTGCTGGCCAATCCGGAGACCGCGTATTTTCCGGGCGGGACGCAGGCGGCGGCGGTGGGCGCGGCGCGGCAGAGCATGGCGACGCTGCGCGGGCGGTTGGGGGCGGAACCGAAGGGGTGGAACTGGGGACGCGTGCATCTGGCGCACTGGAAGCACCCGATCACGAACGCCGATCTTGCCGCCGACTTCGACATCGGGCCGGCCTCGATCGACGGCGGGTCGCATACCGTGCGCAATACCGGCGGCGAGTTGCCGCCGCACGCGGCGAGTTCGGGGGCGGAATACCGGATCGTGGCGGACTTTGCCCAGCCGCGGCAGTTCCTGGCGGTGCAGAATATCGGCAATTCCGGCATGCCGGGCAGCCCGCATTACCGGGATCAGTTCGAAGCCTTCGTGAAGGGGGAATACCACGTGGTGCATCTCGATCGACCGGAGATCGAGAAGATGCTGGAGAGCACGACGACGCTGGAGCCGTGACCTGTCGGCGGCCCGCTGCTCATGCCAATCCTCGAGAGGAATGACCGATAAAGACAGGTAAGGCCAGGGCTTTGCCCTGGACCCACCAAAGGCCGAGGGCCTTTGGAAACCCAGTACTTTCTTATGGTTGAGGTCCAGGGGCTCGGCCCGTCGCGCGAAGGCGCGCGCCGGTGCAGGCGGGTCTGGGCAGAGCCCAGGCTTTGCTGGCCCTATCGGTCGCTCATTTCGACGATTGATACCGGTCCGCGAAATGGCCGACTCTTCCGGCCGTTTCGCGGGTTGGTATCGCGCGCGGGGCTGGCCGGTGGCCGCGCGCAAAGCCAAGGACTCATGCCAGCCCGCGTTGACCCATACTTCATGGGTCAACCTTTATGCGGGCTGGTATGATATCAGAGCGGCGGGTCGCCGTAGGGGATGTGGACGACGCGTTGGACGTAGATGCCCGGCGTGGTGATGTGGTCGGGGTCGATTGTGCCGAGCGCGACCAGGTGTTGGGCTTGCGCAATGGTCAGCTTGGCGGCGGCGGCCATGACCGGGTTGAGGTTGCGGCCGGCGCGGCGGTAGGTGAGGTTGCCCCAGCGGTCGGCCTGCCAGGCTTCGATCAGGGCGACGTCGGCGAAGATGGCTTTTTCCAGCACGTAGGTTCGCCCGTCGATCTCGCGGTGCTCCTTGCCGTGGGCGAGGGGGGTGCCGACCGAGGTTGCGGTGAAGAAGGCGGGCACGCCCGCGCCGGCGGCGTGGATGCGTTCGGCCAGGGTGCCTTGGGGGACCAGTTCCAGCTCGGCCTTGCCCTCGTGCAGCAGGGCCTGCAGCGGGATGGGGCCGGCGGGGCTGCGGGCCCAGCTGACGATTGCGCGGCGCACCCGGCCGGCGGCGACGAGGCGGCCGATGCCGTCGTCCTGCATGCCGGCGTGGATGGCGACGATGGTGAGGTCTTTCGCGCCGTGTTCGAGCAGGGCTTCGAGCAGGTGACGGGGCTCGCCGGCGCCGGCGAAGCCGCCGACGAGCACCACGGCGCCGTCCTTCACGCCGGCCAGCGCGGCGGCGGCGGAGTGGACGGTCTTGTCGATCATCCGGCGCGGCCTGGCTTGGCGTCGCGGAAGCTGGTGCCGGATTCGGCGAGGCGGCGCAGGTAAGGCGAGGGAGCCCAGCGGTTGCCGTAGCGCTGGTGCCAGACGCTGATCTGGTCGTAGACCGCCTTGGGGCCGATCTGGTCGGCCCAGAACATCAGGCCGCCGCGGTAGCGCGGGAAGCCGAAGCCGTGCAGCCACATGATGTCGATGTCGCTGGAGCGGTAGGCGATGCCTTCCTCGAGGATCTTGCAGGCTTCGTTGACGGAGGAGAACAGCAGGCGGCGGAGGATTTCCTCCTCGGTGAAACTGTGCTGCGCGACACCGAGCTCGCGGCCCATGTCGGCGATGAGCTGGGCGACGACGGGGTCGGGGTGGGGGGTGCGGTCGCCCTTTTCGTAGCGGTACCAGCCGGCGCCGGTCTTCTGGCCGAAGCGGCCCATTTCGACCAGGCGGTCGGCGATGGGCAGCTTGCGGTAGTTGGGGTCGGCGGCGGCGCGGCGCTTGCGGCCCTCGGCGCCGATGTCCAGGCCGGCGAGGTCGCCGACGGCGAAGGGGCCCATCGGGTAGCCGAAATCGACCATGACCTTGTCGATCTGCTCGGGCAGCGCGCCCTCTTCGAGCATGATGACCATTTCGCTGTTGAACGGCGCGCGCGAGCGGTTGGCCAGGAAGCCGTCGCAATTGCCGCAGCCGACGCTGATCTTGCCGATCTTGCGGCCCATGGCCATGGTGCTCGCCATCGTGTCGGGCGAGGTTTTCGCGCCTTTGACGACTTCCAGCAGTTTCATGACGTTGGCCGGCGAGAAGAAATGGGCACCGGCGACGTCCTGTGGGCGGTTTGTGGCGCTGGCGATTTCGTCGATGTTCAGCGCCGAGGTGTTGGAGAGCATCAGGGCGCCGGGCTTCATCACCGCGTCGAGCTTGGCGAAGACGGCCTTCTTGGGCTCCATCTGTTCGAAGATCGCTTCCACGACGGCGTCGGCGTCGGCGAGCTGATCGTAGGACATCACCGGGGTGATGCGGGCGAGGCGGCGCTCCATCTCGTCCTGCGCCAGGCTGCCGCGCTTGACCGAGGTGGCGTAGTTGTCGCGGATGCGCTGCATGCCGCGGTCGAGCGCTTCCTGGGTGGCTTCGAGGATGCGCACGGGGATGCCGAAATCGGCGAAGCTCATGGCGATGCCGCCGCCCATGGTGCCCGCGCCGACGACGGCGGCGCTGGCGATTTCGCGGACCGGGACGGAGGCGTCGAGCCCCGGCACCTTGTTGGCCTCGCGCTCGCCGAAGAAGGCGTAGCGCAGGGCGCGGGCCTCGGTGGTGTTTTCCAGTTCGTTGAACAGGTCGCGCTCGCGCTGCAGGCCTTCGGCGAAGGGGAGCTGGGTGGAGGCTTCGACGGCGAGGATGCAGTTGTACGGCGCCTTCTGGTTGCGGGCGCGGCGGGCGATCTCGCGGCGCTTGGCGTCGAACATGCCGGGGTCGGATTTCGCGGCTTCCAGCTTGTCGGTGCGGCTGCTGACCTGGGGCAGGGGGCGGGTGTCGGCGACCTTGCGGGCGTAGGCGATGGCGGCCTGCTTGAGGTCCTGGTCATCCTCGACGATGGCGTCGATGATGCCGAGGGTGAGCGCCTCGGCGGCGGGGACGTGGCGGCCGGAGACGATGAGGTCGAGGGCCGCCTTCGGGCCGATCAGGCGCGGCAGGCGCTGGGTGCCGCCGCCGCCGGGCAGGATGCCGATCAGCACCTCGGGCAGGCCGACCTTGGCGCTGCGCTTGGCGATGCGGTAGTTGCAGGCCATGGCGTTCTCGAGCCCGCCGCCGAGCGCGTAGCCATGGATGGCGGCGACGATCGGCTTGGTGGAGAGGTCGAGCAGGTCGTGGCTGCGGCTGCCGGGGGGCACGGGCGGGCGGGGCTTGCCGAAATTGCGGATGTCGGCGCCGGCGATGAAGCTGCGGCCGTCACCGATCAGCACCATGGACTTGATGGCGGGGTCGGCCAGGCCCTCGTTGAGGCAGGCGATGATGCCCTCGGGCACGCCGGGGCTCAGCGCATTCACGGGCGGGTTGTTGACGATGATCACGCCCACGTCGCTGTGGCGTTCGAGGCGGACGAGGGGTGTGTCGGTCATGTGACGGTTCCTGCGGCTTCTGCGTGGAGCTTGGCGGCAGGTTAGGAGATGGGTGGCGGGGCGTCCAGGCGGCAGGGCGTCCAGGCGGCAGGGCGTCCAGGCGGGGCGGGACGTCAAGGCGGCGGGGCGAGCGGTTTGACCGACGTCAAAGGCAGGCTTTGCGATCCGGGCCAGGATGTGGGGCACGCCGATCGGGAGAGACATGATGCACGCGAACTGGCCCGAACATGCGGCAGGGATGATCCCGCCGATCCGTGAACTGCGCAGTGGCGCCCCGGAGGTGATGAAGGCCTTCGGCGCCCTGGCGCGCGCGGCGCTGGAGCCAAAGGCGCTGGATACCAAGACGAAGGAGTTGGTGGCGCTGGCCATCGCCGTGGCGATTCGCTGCGACTCCTGCGTGGCGTTCCACGCCGAGGCCGCGGTGAAGCAAGGTGCCTCGCGCGACGAGGTGATGGAGGCGATGGGCATGGCCATCTACATGGGCGCAGGCCCGGCGGTGATGTATGCGGCCCAGGCCGTGGAGGCGTTCGACCAGTTTGCCGCGGTGGCGCCGGCTCCGGTCTGACCTGCCGCGCCGCTCAGTGCGGGGCCATCACGCGGGCGTCGTCATCGGTTGCGGTGTAGGCCCAGCAGGAGTCCGGGGGCAGGGCGACGGCGACTTCGCTGCCGACGGGATAGCGGGCCGAGGTGCCGACTTCGATGGCTTCGATGGTGGTGCCGAAGACGGCCAGGTCGTAGCTGGTTTGCATGCCGAGATAGCGCTGGGCGGTGACGCGGGCGGTGACGCGGTTTTCGTTGCCGGCGGCTTCGGTGAAGCGGATGTTTTCCGGGCGTACCGCCACGCGCACCGCGGTGCCGGGGGTGACGGAGGCCGGCATCCAGGCGCGCAATGTCGTGCCGTCGGTGGTTTTCACCGTGCCGAAGTCGCCGTCGCGCGCGGCGACCTGGCCGACGATGAAGTTTGAGGCACCGGTGAAGGCCGCGACGAACAGGTCGGCGGGGCGATTGTACACTTCCTCGGGCGGCGCCATCTGGAGCAGCTTGCCGTCGCGCATGACGCCGATGCGATCGCCCAGCACCACGGCTTCGGTCTGGTCGTGGGTAACGTAGAGGGCGGTGAGGCCGGCGGCCTTGATGATGCGGCGCAGGTCATCGCGCAGGCGCAGGCGCAGCTGGGCATCGAGATTGGACAGCGGCTCGTCCAGCAGCAGCAGGCGCGGGGCATAGACCATGCTGCGGGCGAGCGCGACGCGCTGCATCTGGCCGCCGGAGAGCTGGGTGACCGGGCGGTTGGCGTAGCTGGACAGGTCCACCAGGGCGAGCGCCTCGTCGATCCTGGCGTCGGACTGGGCGCGCGACAGGCCGCGGTTCCTGAGGGGGTAGGCGACGTTCTGGCGGACCGTCATGTGCGGCCAGACCGCGTAGGACTGGAACACCATGCCGACATTGCGCAGGCGAGGTGCGAGCAATACGCCGCGGGCCGGGGCGGAGATGACCTCTCCGCCCAGGCCGATTTCGCCGTCGGTTGGATGTTCCAGGCCGGCGACGCAGCGCAGGGTCGTGGTCTTGCCGCAGCCCGAGGGGCCGAGCAGGACCACGATCTCGCCGGCGGCGATGGTGAAGCTGACATCGTCGACCGCCGGCTTGCCGGTTGCGAAGACCTTGCGCAGATGCGCGACGCGCAGTTCGGCGGACATGCGATGTCTTTCCAGATCCCGGTTACTGGCGGTAGCCGTAGGTCTTGTTCCACTCCGGAATCCAGGTGTTCCGCAGCTTCTCGAACTCCTCGAATTTCGGCACCCAGAGCTTGGCGACCTTCGGGTCGAAGCCCGGCGGGGTATAGGGCGGGTTCTTGAGCGATGTCAGGTTGCCGTGGTCCTTGATCGAGTGGAGCTGGCCCTCGTCGGACAAGCACCAGTCGAGAAAGAGTTTCGCGGCGTTCGGGCTTTTCGCCGACTTGGGGATGCCGGTGGCGTAGGGGACGATGGGAATGCCCTCGGGCGGGAAGAATATCTCAACCGGCGCGCCGTCGCGCTTCTTGGTGTAGATCACGTTGTAGACGAGCGGGGCGATCTCGACCTCGCCGCGCACCAGGGCGTCGGAGAGCGGGGCGCCGGAGGGGTAGAGGGCCGGCTTGGTGGCGGCCTGCTTGGCCCAGTAATCCTCGCCGAGGACCTGGCGCTCGAACATCACGCGCGTCCAGGTGGTGCCGCCGGAGGGTGCGATCACCTGGGCGATGGCGCCGGGCTTGTAGCCTGGCTTGGCGAGGTCCCACCAGGTCTTGGGCGGGTTCTTCACCAGTTCGCTGTTGTAGGCGACCGACCAGCCAGGGGTGATGCGGGGCCACAGCTTGGGCGAGACCAGCGCCTCGGGCAGGTAGTCATCGGCGTTGGGTGGCGTGTAGTCGGCGAAGAGATCGTCGATTGCCTTCATCAGGCCGCGGTCGGAGTGGTCGATCACGTCGGCGGTGAGCTTGCCGGCGGCGGCCTCGGTCTTCACGCGCGTGATGAGCTGGCCGCCCGGCGCGCGCACCATTTCCACGCGCACGAAGGGATAGCGCTTGTTGAACAGGTTGATGGTTTCCTGCTCCACCTCGGCGAAGGCGGCGGTGTAGTAGACGATGCGGCCTTCCTTCTTCGCGGCGTCGATCAGCGCGCCCGGCGGGTTGTAGGGCCGTTCGGCCCGCGCGGGGCCATACGACAGGGTGGTGCCGAGTGCACCGAGGCCGGCGGCACCCAACAGGGCGCGGCGCGAGATCCGGGGGTCTGACATGGAGTGTGTCCTTTCAGGATGTTCCGTCACGTCAACCGGCGCGGCCGACGCTGCCGCTGGCTGCGCCGCGTGTGAGGAGGTGGGTGATGCCGATGAGAACGCCGAGGATCACCATCTGCACCAGGCTGAATGCCGCGGTGAGGCCGACATTGCCGCCCTCGTAGTAGTCCAGCAGCTTTACCGCCATGACGACGGTGCTGCTGGAATAGAGGAACAGCGAGGAGCCGAGTTCGCGGATGGCGAGAACGAACAGCAAGGTCATCGCCGCGACAACGCCGGGGCGGGCCAGCGGCAGGACGATGCTGCGGATGGTGGAAAGCGTGCCGCGGCCGCAGATCCAGGCGGCTTCCTCAAGCTCGCGGTGGATTTGCATCAGCGATGTGGACAGTGCCTTCACCGTGTCCGGCATGAAGCGGGCGACGAAGGCCAGCGCCAGAATCCAGATCGATCCGTAGAAGCCGAAGGGCATGCCGATCCAGGCCCACAGATAGGCGACGCCGATGACAAGGCCGGGGATCGCCACCGGGATCGTCGAGACGATGTCGATCCAGCGGCGGGCCGGCGCCTGGGTGCGGGTGACGGTGTAGCCGATGGCAAACGCCAGGACGCCGCCGATCACCGCGGTGATCAGGCCGACTTGCATGGTGTTGATGATGGAGTTGATCGTTGCCGGATTGTCGAACAGGCGCTGGAAGTGCAGCCAGCCGTACTGTTTGGCATCGAACAGGCTTGAGATGTCGCGGATGAACAGGAAGCGGCGGAAGGCCGCGACCAGCAGCGCCAGGGTTGGCAGCACGACCACGATCAGCAGGTAGGCGATGGCCAGGGCAAGCGTGAAGAAGCGCCACGGACCCAGGTTGAGCGCGCGTGGGCGGAAGGCCTTGCCGGCCACCGTGGTGTAGCTGCGGCCGGACAGCACCTTGTGCTGGAGGGCGACCAGGATGGCGGTGGCCACCATCAGGATCAGCGCGACCGCCGCGGCCTTGCTGTATTCCGGCGGGGTCCAGGCGGTGAGCTGGAAGATATAGGTGGTCAGCACCGGGATGTTGGCCGGCGCGCCCAGCACGGCCGGGATGCCGTAGATGCCCAGCATCACCACGAAGGACAGCAGCATGCCGGATATGATGGCCGGCGCGATCAACGGGAAGGTGATGGTGAACATGGTGCGAAAGGCCGTGGCGCCGGAAATCTCGGCCGCCTCCTCCAGCGACGGGTCCATGTTGCGCAGGGCGGAGGCGGTGAACATGTAGACATAGGGGGCGTAGTACATGCCGAAGACGAAGATGATGCCGCCCATTGAATACAGGTCGATGCGCCACTCGAAGCCGGCCTTGGCCAGGAACGTGTTGACAAGTCCGGTCTTGGGCGAACCGAGCAGCGCCCAGGCGACGCCGGCGACCAGTGGCGGGACAAACAACGGAAGCATGCCGGCGGTGGCGATCAGGCCCTTCCACGGGGTGTTGGTGCGCACCACGATCCAGGCGAAGAACAGGCCGATCACGACGGCCACCGCAGTGCCGCCGGCGCAGGCGATCAGGGTGTTTCCCAGCGCAAAATGGACGTTCTCGTTGGCCAGCACCTCGATGAAGCTGGAGATCGAGATCGCCTCCAGGTGGTAGCCGTCGACCACCGGGTTGAGGCTGGTCAGCGCCCCGACCAGCAGCATTGCCGTTGGGTACAGCACCAGGAATGTCAGTATGAGCAGGAGCGACCCGGACCATAGTCCGGCGATGAGCCTTGTCGGGCGCGGGAGTACGCGTTGGTAATTAAATGCCACGCAGCGTCATTCGCCCCCGGTAGCCGCAGTGAGTCACCGCTGTCAGTCTGGCGCGCCGTATAGACTGGGGTTTGCCGGAATTGCAAACGGCATTAGCTGGCGGGGCGGATCACCCGGCTGATGGCGGGCCAATAGAGCTTGCCCAAGCCGGCATCGGCGGCGGCGGTGAGATAGGCGCGCGCCGTTTCTGCGCCCCGCGGTGCCATTCCCGCTTGTTCGGCGAGGTCCAGCGCGTAGGACAGGTCCTTCAGCGCGTATTCGGTGGAGAAGGCGCGCTCGGGGAAGACATCGGGCAGCACCGCCTTCATGCCGTGGTTGCGCAGCGCGAAGCTGTCGGCGGAGCCCTTGGTGAGGGTGTTGAACAGAAGGGCGCCGTCCACGCCGGCGGCCTGGCCGATGGCGAGCGCCTCGCACAGCGCGACGACGGTTTGGAACAGCACCATGTTGTTCATCAGCTTCACCACCTGGCCACTGCCGACCGGGCCGCAATGGGTCACTTCATCGGCGCAGCAGCCCAGGATGGGGGCGATGCGGGCCATGGTGGCGGCATCGGTGCCGACCATGATGCTGAGGGTTCCGGCCTCGGCCGCCTGGCGGGTGCGGGCGATCGGGGCATCGGCATAGGCGACGCCGAGGGCGCCGAATTCGCCCGCCAGGGCGCGGGTGAGGCCCACCGGCGAGGTGCCGTGGTCGACCACGGCCTGGCCGGTGCGGGCATGGGCCAGCAGGCCCGATGAGCCGCGGCAGACCGCTTCCAGTTGCGGCCCGCCGGGCAGGACCAGCATCACGATGTCCGCGGCCCGCATCACTGCGGCAGCACTGCCGGCCGCGGTGACGCCGTGGGCCGCCAGGCGCGCCAGCGGTTCCCCGGCGAGGTCATAGGCGACGACGGGCCGGCCGCTGCGCAGGGCGACGTTGCGGCACATCGGTTCACCCATCACGCCCAGGCCGATGAAGCCGATGGTCTCGGCCATGGCTCAGCTTCCGGTGAAGTTCGGGCGGCGTTTCTCGACGAAGGCCGTGGCGGCCTCGCGATGATCGGCGGTGGTGTGGACCAGAGCCTGGAACGAGGCGGCCATTTCCAGCAGCGTGTCGAGGCGGATCTGCTGGCCCTCGCGGATCAGGCGCTTGGTCATGCGCACCGACTGGGTCGGGTTGGCGGCGATGCGCATCGCCAGCTTGCGGGCGGTGGCCAGCAGCTCGGCGTCGGGCACCACCTGGGACACCAGGCCGATGGCGAGCGCCTGTCGAGCGTCCATCGTGTCGCCGGTCAGCGCCATTTCGTAGGCCCGCGACAGGCCGACGACGCGGGGCAGCAGCCAGGAGCCGCCGTCGCCGGCGACCAGGCCGAGCTTGACGAAGCTCTCGGCGAAACGCGCGCTCTCGCCGGCGATGCGGATGTCGCACATGCAGGTGAGGTCGCAGCCCGCGCCCATGGCCGGGCCATTGACCGCGGCGATGACCGGCACGTCGAGCTTTTCCAGTGCGAGGGGAATGCGCTGGATGCCGCGGCGATAGTAGCCGCGCGTGCCGATCGGGTTGGTGCGGCGGTCCTCCGCGGCCTCGGCCATGCGCTTGACGTTGCCGCCGGAGGAGAAGGCGCTGCCGGCGCCGGTGAGGATGGCGACGCGGACCGTGAGGTCGTTCTGCATCCGCTCGCACAGGTCGCAGAACAGCTCGATCAGGTCCTGGTCGGTGAGCGGATTGCGGGACTCCGGCTGGTTGAGCGTGAGCACGACGATGCCGTTTTCGTCTTGTTCGTAGAGGATCTTGTCGGTCATGTTTGGGCCTTCGGGTTCGGAAGGGAAGGGGTTCTTTTTTGAAAAAAAGAACCAAAAAACTTTCATTCGTTTAGGGTTGTTTTGTCTATTTCTTGGGACGAAAACGGATAAAAGTCTTTTTGCTTCTTTTTCTTCAGAAAAAGAAGAATCTTTCTTCTCCCTCGCATCCTAACGCAATCCGAGTCCGCGGGCGATGATGCCGCGCAGGATCTCGCGCGTGCCGCCGCGCAGCGAGAAGGAGGGCGCGTGCAGGGTGATCAGCGAGAGGGTGGCCAGGAAGGCGTCGTCGGATTCGAGGCTGGGCTCGCAATCGACCAGCAGGCGGGCGATCTCGGGGATTTCCTGTTCCAGCGCGTTGCCGAGTTCCTTGACCAGGGCGGCCTGCAATGCCGGGTTGTCGCCGGCTTGCAGCATGCCCGCGACCGAGCGTGACATGCGGCGCAGGGCGTGGATGTGGGCGGCGAGGCGGCCGATGGCGATGGCGGCGCGCTCGGACGGGTTCGGGCCGATGACGCGCAGCATTTCCGTCATGATCAGGAATGACGACAGGAAGCGCTCCGGGCCGCTGCGCTCGTAGGCCAGTTCGCTGGTGACCTGGTTCCAGCCGTCGCCGAGCTTGCCCAGCAGGGCGGTCTCGGGGAGGAAGGTGTCGGTGAACACGACCTCGTTGAAATGATGCTCGCCGGTCATGGCGTGGACCGGGCGGATGCTGATGCCGGGGGTGTTCTTCAGGTCCACCAGGAACTGGCTGGTGCCCTCGTGCCGCTGGCCCTCGCCGGTGCGGCAGAACAGGATCATGTAGTCGGCCTGGTGGGCGCCGGAGGTCCAGAGCTTGGTGCCGTTGACGACGAAGCCGCCCTGCACGGGTTCGGCGCGGGTGCGCGCGGCGGCGAGGTCGGAGCCGCTGTCGGGTTCGCTCATGCCGATGCAGAACATCGCCTCGCCCCGGGCGATGCGTGGCAGGATGTCCTGGCGCTGTTCCTCGGAGCCGACGCGCAGGATGGTTGGGCCGGATTGGCGGTCGGCGATCCAGTGGTGGGAGACGGGCGCGCCGGCGGCGAGCATTTCCTCCAGCACGACGTAGCGTTCAAGGGCGCTGCGCTCCTGGCCGCCGTACTGCTTCGGCCAGGTCATGCCGATCCAGCCCCTGGCGGCGACCTTGCGGCTGAATTCGGGGTCGTGGCCCTGCCAGCTTTCGGCGCGCTGGGCGGGGGTGCGGTCGGACAGGGCTTCGGCGAGGAAGGCGCGGACTTCCAGGCGCAGGGTTTCGGCCTGAGGGTGCGGCGGGGGCGGGGCGAAGGGGAGGTCGGCCATATCAGGGTTCCCGGCGGTCAGGCGGCGGTGATTTCGGACCACAGGCGGTCCGGGCCGGCGGCGGCGAGGTGGTGGCCGAGGCGCAGGCTCCATTCGGCCTCGTTGCCGAACTCGTTGCGCCAGGACAGCAGGCGCTTGGTGAGGAAGTGCAGGGTGTGCTCATAGGTGAAGCCGATGGCGCCATGGACCTGATGGGCGAGGCCGGCGCACAGGCCGGCGGCCTCGCCGGTTCGGACCTTCGCCACCGCGATGGGGAACCAGCGCAGGCCATCGCCGACCGCTTCCGCCGCACCTGTGGC
The DNA here is from genome assembly GCA_020853405.1 of Acetobacteraceae bacterium. Classification (GTDB taxonomy): domain Bacteria; phylum Pseudomonadota; class Alphaproteobacteria; order Acetobacterales; family Acetobacteraceae; genus JADYYZ01. The sequence goes on along the minus strand of JADYYZ010000305.1, from coordinate 16,691 downwards.
CGCGGCGCCGGCGGCGGCCTGGTGCGAGCCCAGGATGGCGAGGCTGTGCTGGATCGCCTGGAACTTGCCGATCGGCTTGCCGAATTGGGTGCGGTCCAGGGCGTAGCGGGTGGTCATGTCGAGCAGGGCGGCCATGGCGCCGGCCATCTGCAGGCTGCGCATCGCCGCACCCAGGGCGTGCAGGGCGGGGCCGTCGGTGCCCGGGGCGGCGGGGGCGACGGCGTCGGCGGCCAGGGTGGCATCGAAGGTGAGCGTGTCGCGCGGCTCGCGGGCGAGGTTGGCGCCGGGGGTGACGGTGAAGGCGCCTTGCGCGACGCTGGCCACCATCGCGGTGCCCTGGTGCTCGGCCAGAACGGCGACCGCCACGGCGTCGCGGCCCCAGGGGATGCGGGGTGCGGTGCCGCCGAGGTGCCAGGACGTGCCGCGGCGCGACAGGGTGAGTGCCGCGCCCTTGGCCGCGGGGGCGATGCTGAGCGGCCCCTCGGGAATGCCCAGCCCGGCGCCGGCGAGCAGCCAGCAGGCGGCCATGGTTTCGGCCAGGGGCAGGGGCACGGCGTGTTTGCCGGCGATCCGCAGGATGCTCAGGGCCTCGGCCGCCGGCATGCCGAAGCCGCCGGCCTCCTCGGGCACCAGGGCGCGGGGCAGGCCGGCTTCCTCGACCTCCCGCCACGCGGCCGACGCGAATTGGCCCTGTTCGGCGGCGGCGAGCAGCCGGGGGGAGATGTGGTCGGCGAACAGCCGATCGGCGGTGGCTTCGATGAGGCTTTCGGTCATGGCCCTGCCTTAAGCAGATATCCGGCCGGGAGGGAACGCCCGACCGGATGTTGCGCCGGGGTGCGGCGTGGCGCGATTCTAGCGCAGGCGGGCGATGGCCGCCATGACGGCATCGGTTTTCTCCAACACCACCTGGTGGCCGGCGTCTGGGACGCTGACCAGGTCTGCGCCTTTGATCAATGTCTTGAAGGCCTGGGCGTAGGGGGCGGGGAAGATGCGGTCGGAATCGCCCCATACCAGGACGGTTTTCGCGGTGATGCGATGGATCCGCTCCTTCAACCCGCGCTCGGGAATCGGGAACAGGAACTTGCCGGCCATGCCCAACTGTCGCGCGTTGGTCACCAGGAACGGGATGAGGAAGGCGGGGTCGTTCATGTCGCCGCCGGTGGCCATCATCTTCGCCCCGGCCTCGGCGTCGTGGAACATGTAGGCGGGGAACTCGCGCGGCAGCAGGGTGAAGATGTCCGGCACCGGATGATCGTCGATCCATAGGCCGGCGGCGGCGATGAGGCAGAGTTTTTGCACCTCGCGCGGGCGCAGGGCGGCCATCTCGGCGGCGATCATGCCGCCGAGCGAGTGACCGACCAGAATCGGCTTGTCCAGGCCCAGCGCCTCCAGCACGTCGAAGCTGTGCAGGGTGACGTCGAGCATGTCGCGGACATTGTCGCTGTCGCCGCTGTCGCCGTAGCCGGGGAGTTGCGGCGCGAAGACGCGATATTTCGATGCCAGGGCCAGGAGGAACGGGTTGTCCGCGGTGATGCCGCCGGCGGAGTGCAGGAACAGCAGGTCCGGGCCGCCGCCGCCGGTCAGCACGTTGATGGGTGCGGCGCGGGTTTGGATGATGCGGGCGGCGATCATTTGGCGGGCACCATCTCAGCCCGGCCAACCGGCGCGGGGACAACGCGGCGAGCGATCGGCTTGCACCAGAAGCGGTTGTCGTCGGCGTGCTCGGGCCACATGTTGCGCAGGTGGGGCATGACCTTCTCGGCGAAGAGCTTCGTCGAATACATGCATTTCTCCTTGGGCATGTTGCCGACGTGGAGAAGGAGGAAAATATTGCCGACATGCAGGCCCTTGATCAGCTCCTCCATACGCTGCCGCACGGTCTCGGGCGAGCCGGCGATGATGTATCCGCCGTCGATCAGGTCTTTCCAGGTGAGGTTGGTATAGCTCGGCCGCATGTACTGGTTCAGCGCGCCGGACTGGATGGTCTTGATGGTGCGATAGCCCGGCGCGTCGGCGAAGCCGGGATAGACGTGCAGGCAGCGGTTGTAGAAGTAGAAGGCGTGCTCGGCATACAGCCGCTCAGCCTCCTCGTCGGTTTCGGCGACGAACACGGTCTGGGCGAAACCGGCGCGGTATGGCGAGGTATCCTTGCCGCGCTCGCCGACACGTTTCCAGTAGCCGTCCATGAGGGCTTTGGCCCTGAGGTAGCCGGAGAAGCTGAGGTAGGAATACGAGTAGGTGTTGTCGAGGCAGAAATCATAGGTCTCGATCGAGCCGCCGCCGGGGATGTGGATCGGCGGGTGGGGGGTTTGCAGCACGTTCGGCCAGAGGTTGACGTGGCGCAGCTTGGTGTAGCGGCCGTTGAAGGCGAAGGGCTTCTTCTCGGTCCAGGCACGGATGATCAGCTCGTGCGCCTCGGCGTATTTTTCGCGGGTGAGGCCGGGGATGGTGCCGTAGCAGTAATTGGTGTCCATCGAGGTGCCGACAGGAAAGCCGGCGACGAAGCGGCCGCCGGTCATGATGTCCAGCATGGCGAATTCTTCGGCGACGCGGATCGGCGGATTGTAGAGGGCGATGGAGTTGCCCAGCACGACGACGGCCGCGTTGCTGGTGCGCCGGGCCAGTGAGGCCGCCATGATGTTGGGCGACGGCATCAGGCCGTAGCCGTTCTGATGGTGCTCGTTTATGCCGACGCCGTCGTAGCCGAGCTGATCGGCGTATTCGAGCAGATCAAGGTAATCATTATAGACCTCGTGGCATTTCACCGGATCGAACAGCGCCTGGTCGATATCGACCCAGACCGAACGGTTCTTCTCCCGGAAATCATCGGGCAGGTGCGGCCAGGGCATCAGGTTGAACCATGTGAACTTCATCGATGGTTTCCTTCCCGGGTTGACGTCCCGTGCCGGACGTCGTTCCTCGGCACCAGCCTGCGCTATTGGGCGGGGGTGCGTCCAGATGCCGGTTTCGCGGTCGCCGGCGGGCCGCTAGGCTGATGGCGTGGTTCGGCGCAAGGGTCGGACCGATTGGCAGGAGAGTGATCGATGGGTGCGCCAGGACCGCTTTCGGGCGTGCGGGTGGTGGAGTTCGCCGGGATCGGGCCGGGCCCCTTCGCGGCCATGCTTCTCGCGGATATGGGCGCGGACGTGGTGCGCATCGACCGGCCGGGCACCAGGCACCGCCCGACCGACGTGACCCTGCGTGGTCGCCGGCTTGTGGAACTGGACCTGAAGAAGCCCGATGACGTCCAGGCCGCGCTCGGGCTGCTGGACCAGGCCGAGGTGCTGATCGAAGGGTTCCGCCCCGGCGTGATGGAGCGGTTGGGATTGGGCCCCGACGTGGTGCTGGCACGCAACCCGAAGCTGGTGTTCGGCCGCATGACCGGCTGGGGGCAGGACGGGCCGCTGGCCCACGTCGCCGGGCATGACATCACCTATATCGCGGTGGCCGGCGCGCTCGGGGCGATCGGCCCGGCGGATCGCCCGGTGCCGCCGCTCAACCTGGTGGGCGATTTCGGCGGTGGCGCACTGTATCTCTGCATGGGCGTCCTTGCCGCCGTGATCGCGGCGCGCAGCACCGGCCGTGGCCAGGTGGTGGACACCGCGATGTCCGATTGCGTCGCCAGCCTGACCTCGCCGTTCCACGGCATGATGGCCGCCGGCGCCTGGAAGCCGGAGCGGGGGGCCAACATGCTGGATGGCGGCGCGCATTTCTACGGCACCTATGAGTGCGCCGATGGTCGCTTCATCGCCATCGGCGCGATCGAACCGCAATTCTACGCCCTGTTGCGCCAACTCGCCGGGCTCGACGACCCCGCCTTCGACAACCAGCGCGACCCCAAGGCCTGGCCGGCACTGCGCACCAAACTGGCCGCGGTGATCAAGACCAGGCCGGAAGCCGAATGGACCGCGCTGATGGGCGCAACCGACGCCGTCGTCGCCCCGGTCCTGTCGCTCGCCGAGGCCCCGTCCCACCCGCACAATGTGGCACGGGGCACTTTCGTGCAGGTCAACGGCGTCACCGCCCCCGGCCCGGCACCACGCTTCTTCGGCACACCTTCGGCGGTCCGCGCGAACGACGTCACCACCCCGGCGGCGGTGGCAAAGGCATGGGGCGGATAGGCCGAGCGGCCCTCGCCTATTTCGCCGCGGTCTTCGCGGTTGGCTTCGTGCTGGGCGTGGTGCGCGAGATGGTGGTTCGCCCGCGCCTGGGCGCCACCGCCGCCATTGCGCTGGAAGCGCCGGCAATGCTGCTGGCCACGTTGCTGATCGCATGCCGGGTGGTGCGGCATTTCGATCTTGCGGCGGGCGGCGCGCGGCTGCGCACAGGGCTGGTGGCGTTCGCCCTGCTGATGGCCGCCGAATGCGCCGGCTCGATCGCGCTGCGCGGCATGACGCCTTCGGCCTGGCTGGCGCATTTCGCCGAGCCCGACGGCGTGCTGTCGCTGGCCCTGTTCCTGGCCTTCGCCGCCATGCCATGGGCGGCGGGCAAGGCCTGCTTCAGATGATGGAATAGGGATAGAAGCCTTGCACCGATCCTCCGATCTGGGCAGAGAACATGATACCAATCCTCGAAAGCAATGACCCATGAATCCAGGCAAGAGCAGGGCTTTGCCCTGCACCCACCAAAGGCCGAGGGCCTTTGGAATCCCATTACTTTTCAAATAGATGAGGTCAAGGGGCTCGGCCCGTCGCGCGAAGGCGCGGGCCGGACCTGGCGGGTCTGGGCAGAGCCCAGGCTTTCCTGACCTTTTCGGCCACTCATTTCGAGGATTGGTACAACAAGATAGCTACGCCCAAATCCGGCCACGAAAACGGGGTGCAACACCTTCCGGCATCGCACCCCGCCCGCCGAAATCAGGCGTTGCTCAGCCTTCGTTGCCGAACACGATCGTGCCCGACGCGGCGAACATGCCGCCCACGCCATGGCAGACGCTGGTTTTCGCCCCCTTCACCTGCGCCGCCGCCGTGCCCCGCATCTGCCGCACACTCTCCTGCAGCGCGAACATCCCGTACATGCCGGTATGGGTGTACGACAGGCCGCCACCGTTGGTGTTCATCGGCAGCTTGCCACCCGGCGCGGTGTTGCGGTCCCACACGAACTGCGCCGCCTCGCCCGGCTTGCAGAACCCAAGGTCCTCCAGGCCGTACAGCGGCAGATGGGCGAAGGCGTCATAGATCATCAGGTGATCCACCTCGGAATGCTTGATCCCTGCCGCCTTCATCGCCGTCGGCCCGGCCACCTTGAACGCCGCCGAGGAGGTGAAGTCGCGCATCTGGCTGATCATCGGGGTCTCCACCGATTCGCCGGTGCCGAGGATGTACACGGGCTTGGTCGGAAAATCCTTCGCCCGGTCGGCCGAGGTCAGGATCAGCGCGCCGCCGCCATCGGTCACCAGGCAGCACATCAGCAGCCGGAACGGATAGGCGATCATCCGGCTGCCCAGCACGCCCTCGACGGTGGTCAGTTCGCGCATGCTGGCGCGCGGATTCTGCGCCGACCATTCGCGCTGGATCACCGCCACCATCGCCAAGTGCTCTTCCGTCAGACCATAGGTCTTCAGGTAGCGCAGCACCGGGATGGTGAACATCGACGGCGGGCCGGCGGGCCCGTACGGCGCCTCGAACTGCCCGGCGAGCGAGGCCGGGTTCGGCGCCGGACGGTTCAGGCCGATCCGCGAGTTGCCGGACTCGCCATGGGTGATCAGCACGGTCTTGCACAGCCCGGCGCTGATCGCCGCGGCGGCGTGGCGCACGTGGATCATGAACGAGCATCCGCCCACGCCGGTGCCGTCCACGTATTTCGGCACGATGCCGAGATAGTGCGCAACATTGGTCGGGCTCTCGCCGGCACAGGCGATGCCGTCGATGTCGCTGACCTTCAGGCCGGCATCCTTGATGGCATTCAGCGCACAGTCGGCGTGCAGCTGGATGTTCGACATGCCGGGGATCTTGCCCAGGCTGGTGGTTTCGGCGGCGCCGACAACGGCGATTTCGCGAGGTTTCAACATGGTTCTTACGCCTTCGCCGGACGGAACAACGGAAGGGAGATCTCGTCGTCGATCTTCTCGAAAACCACCTCCACCGGCATGTCGAGCACCAGCGCCTCCGGGGTCTGCGGGCAGTCGATGATGTTGGTCATCATCCGCACGCCCTCGTCCAGCTCGACCACCGCGATGGCATACGGCGCGGTGAAGCCGGGCGGCGGGCGGTGGTTGATGATGTAGCTGTAGAGCCGGCCTTTGCCGGATGCCTTGACCACGCTGATATCGGTGCTGCCGGTGCCGGGGACGAAGGGGCGCGGCGGGAAATAGCATTTGCCCGAGGCATTGTCCTTCTGCAACAGGAGCTCGCCGCGGGCGCAGCCCTCCCAGAAATGCTTGGTCTCCGGCGTTGGCAGCGGCCGGGGCCGCTTGGGGGCATCCGACATGGGCGTCTCCTCAGGTTTGCGTGCGTCAGGATTGCTGCTGGCGATAGGTGTCGCGCAGCGCGGCCTTGTAGAGCTTGCCAGTGGGCAGGCGCGGCAAGGCCTCGGTGAAGTCGATGGATTTTGGAACCATGTAGCGGGCGACACGGGATTTCAGGAAATCGGTAAGCTCCTCGGCCAGGTGCGCATCGCCCTCGACACCATCGGCGGGCTCGACCACCGCCTTGACCTCTTCGCCGAGATCGGGATTCGGGATGCCGATCACCGCGGCGTCGTGCACCTTGGGATGGGCGATCAGCGCGTCCTCGATCTGCTGCGGGTAGATGTTCACGCCGCCCGAGATGATCATGAAGGCCTTGCGGTCGGTCAGGTACAGATAGCCCTCGGCATCGAGATGGCCGATGTCGCCCAGCGTGGTCCAGGTCGGATGGGCCGGGTGCTGGGCACGCCGGGTCTTGTCGGGATCGTTATGGTAGGCGAAAGGCAGCGAGTCCCGCTCGAAATAGACCAGCCCGTCCTGCCCGAGCGGCAACAGGGTGCCCTCGTCATCGCAGATATGGATGATGCCAAGCTTGGCGCGGCCGACCGAGCCGGGATGGGCGAGCCATTCCTCGGCAGTCAGGGCGGTGCGGCCATTGCCTTCGGTGGCGCCGTAGTACTCGTGGATGATCGGCCCCCACCACGCGATCATCTGGCGCTTGACCTCCACCGGACAGGGGGCGGCGGCGTGGATGGCAACCTCGTGGCTGGACAGGTCGAAGCCGCGGCGTTCCTCTTCGGGCAGCTTGAGCATGCGCACGAACATCGTCGGCACCCATTGCGAATGGGTCACGCGATGGCGCTCGATCAGGCGCAGGGCCTCGACGGGGTCGAAGCGGCTCATCATCACCACGGTACCGCCGAAGCGCTGGACGCCAACGGAAAAGCCGAGCGGGGCGGCATGGTAGAGTGGTGCCGGCGAGAGATACACCATGTCGCGGCGCCAGGCGTATTCATGGAACATGTCCAGCATGCGGAACGCCTCGCCGACGCGGGCGGGCGGGGCAACGCGCTTGATGCCCTTGGGGCGCCCCGTGGTGCCGGAGCTGTAGAGCATGGTGTCGCCCAGCCATTCCTCGGCCAGCTTCTCCCCCGGCATGGCGGCGGTTGCCGCCTCATAGGATTCCCATCCGGCGACAGTGCCGCCAAGCATCAGCTTGCGGCGGCAATTGGCGATGCGGTCCACCAGCGCGCCGGCAATCTCGGCGCGTTCGACCGAGGAGACCAGCACCCGGGCGCCGCAATCATTGGCGATGTAGGCGGCCTCGTCGGCGGTGAGGTAGCGGTTGATCGCCGTGATGTACAGGCCCGAGCGGAGTGCCGCCCAGACCACGGCGAAATAGGCGAGCTGGTTCTCCATGAACACCGCGATGTGGTCGCCGGGACGCAGCCCCTCGGCATGGAGGAGCTGCGCCAGGCGGTTCGATTGTTCATCGAGGTCGCGATAGGTGAGAACCTCGCCGGTCTCCGCCTTGATGGCGGCGGGCTTGTCCGGCGCGGTGAGCGCGTGTTCCCCGGGGTACATCGCCCCGTCCATGCCAGGCATGGCCTCGGCAAGGTGCCCCGGGGAGGGCGCCATGGTCAGTCGAGGTCCACGCCGTTCATGCCGGCGTTCTTCCGCGCCTTGGCCTGCAGGTCCATCATCGTCGGGCCGAGCTTGGACGGGTCGTTGATCGGGGTGGCGCCGGGGCCGCGGTGCCAGCCTTCGGCGATGGCGAGCAGCCCGCCGCCGGCCTCGACGATGCGGCCGGTGAAGTCCTTGGACTCGGCACTGGCGATCCAGACGATCGGCGGCGAGACCAGGGCGGGGTCGCGCGCGGCCTTCTGCTCCTCGCTCATCTCCCGCAGGCCCTCGGTCATGCGGGTGAGCGCCACCGGGGCGACGGCGTTGGCGGTCACGCCATAGCGCTTCAGCTCACGCGCGGCGATCACGGTGAAGGCGGCGATGCCGGCCTTGGCCGCACCGTAGTTGGTCTGGCCGGTATTGCCGTAGATGCCCGACACCGAGGAGGTGTTGATGAGGCGGGCGTTCACCGGGCCGTTGATCTCCTTGGACTTGTTGCGCCAGTAGGCGGCGGCGTGGCGCGAGGGGGCGAAGGTGCCCTTGAGGTGGACGGCGATCACCGCGTCCCACTCCTCCTCCATCATGTTCGCCAGCACGCGGTCGCGCAGGATGCCGGCGTTGTTCACCAGGATGTCCAGCGTGCCCCAGGTGTCGATCGCCTGGTCGATCATGCGCTTGGCGCCCAGGAAGTCGGCGACGTTCTCGGTGTTCACCACCGCCTCGCCGCCGGCCTCCTTGATGGTGCGGACGACTTCCTGCGCCGGAGTCTCGTCCTTGCCGGTGCCGTCGGTGTTGCCGCCGAGGTCGTTGACCACCACGCGGGCGCAGTATTTCGCCAGCATGATGGCATGCTCGCGGCCGATGCCGCGGCCGGCGCCGGTTACAATGGCCACGCGGCCGTCCAGGAATGTCGCCATATTGTTCGGTTCCTCACCGTCACAGGGATGCGCGCCCGGGCGCATCCCGGAGCGATTGCGCGGCGAGTTTGCCCCCCGGGTGACGTTGAGTCTAGGCTTGGCCATCCCGCCCGAATGGTGCGGGCGCAAAGGGTGGAGTGGCCATGAATTTCGACTTCTCCGACGAGCAGCATCAGCTGCGCGATCAGGCACGGCGATTCCTGTCCGAGCACTCCACCTCAAAGCGCATCCGTCAGGTGCTGGACGGCGTGGCCCCATACGACCGGGCGATGTGGCAGGAGATCGCGGCAATGGGGTGGCTGGGGGCGGCGGTGCCAGAGGAGTATGGCGGCGCGGGGTTGGGCCATGTCGGGCTGTGCGTGCTGGCGGAGGAGTTGGGACGGTCGCTGGCGCCGGTGCCGTTCTCCTCGTCGGTGTATCTCGCCACCGAGGCACTGCTGCTGGCGGGTAGCGAGTCGCAGAAGGAGGAGTTGCTGCCGAAGCTGGTGGCCGGCGAACTGATCGGCACACTGGCCTGGGCGGAAGGTGCCGGAAATCCCAACCCGGCGCGGGTCAAGGCGCGGGTGAGCGGCGGCAAGCTGTCGGGGGCGAAGTGGCCGGTGGCCGATGGCGGGATCGCCGACATCGCCATTGTCGCGGCGCGGGACGACGCGGACCAGATGGTGTTGGCGTTGGTGCGCCTCGGTGGTGCGGGGGTGCACCCGGAGTCGCTGACAACGGTGGATCCCACCCGCGAGCAGGCGAAGCTGAGTTTCGACGGCGTGCCGGCCGAGGTGCTGCCTGGCGATGGCTGGGCGGTGTTGCAGCAGGTGTTGGAGCGGGCGGCCGTGATGGTCGCGTTCGAGCAGGTGGGGTTGGCGCAGGCGTGCCTGGACATGGCGGTGACCTTCGCGATGGAGCGCCATGCCTTCGGCCGGCCGATCGGGTCGTTCCAGGCGATCAAGCACAAGCTGGCCGACGTATATGTCGCCACCGAGCTGGCGCGGTCGAACGCTTATTACGGCGCCTGGGCGCTGAGCGCCGGGGCGGCGGAAATGCCGCTGGCGGCGGCGTCGGCGCGGGTGAGCGCCACCGAGGCGGCCTGGCTGGCGGCCAAGGAGAACATCCAGACCCATGGCGGTGTCGGCTTCACCTGGGAGATCGACTGCCATCTGTACTACCGGCGCGCGAAGCTGCTGGGTCTGACACTGGGGGCGGTGCCATGGTGGAAAGACCGCGTGGTGTCCGCGCTCGAAACCCGCAACGCTGCCTGAGGAGGTCGATATGGACTTCGAAGATACTGCCGAGGAGGCTGCGTTCCGTACTGAGGTGAAGGCCTTCCTGGCCGGCAATGCCGAGCCGAAGAAGCGTGGTGCACCGCCGTCGCGCAGCCGCAATGTCGGCCCGGAGGAACTGGCCCGGGCCAAGAAGTATCAAGGGGCGAAGGCCGATGCCGGGCTTGCCGGGTTGACCTGGCCGAAGCAGTGGGGCGGGCGCGAGGCACCGCCGATCTTCCAGGTGATCTACAACCAGGAAGAGGAAGCCTACGCCATCCCCCGCGGCGTGTTCGAGATCGGGCTGGGCATGTGCATCCCGACGATGATGGCCTATGCCACGCAGGAACAGCTGAACCGCTATGTGCCAAAGGCGCTCCACGGCGACGAGGTGTGGTGCCAGCTGTTCTCCGAGCCTTCGAGCGGCTCCGATGTTGCGGCGGTTCGCACGCGCGCGGAGCGAGACGGCGACACCTGGACGATCAACGGGCAGAAGATCTGGACTTCCGGCGCACAGTTCTCCGATTTCGGCATCATGGTGACGCGCAGCGATCCGACGGTGCCCAAGCATATGGGACTGACCTTCTTCTTCCTGGACATGAAGTCGCCGGGGATCGAGATCAGGCCGATCAAGCAGGCCTCGGGGGCGTCGCATTTCAACGAGGTGTTCTTCACCGACGTGAAGGTGCCGGACAGCCAGCGCCTGGGCGCTGTCGGCCAGGGCTGGCGGGTGTCGCTGACCACGCTGATGAATGAGCGCCTGGCGATCGGCGACGTGCCGCGGCCGGATGTGGAGGACCTGATCGACCTGTGCCGGCAGATCGACGTGGACGGCGAGCCGGCACTGCAGAACGTTGCGGTGCGCGAGAAGATCGCCGACATGCATGTGCGCAGCCAGGGGCTGAAATACACGCGCTTTCGCACCATGACGGCGCTGTCGCGCGGGCAGACGCCGGGTCCGGAATCGTCGATCGGCAAGCTGGTGAATGCGGCAAAATTGCAGGAGATTGCGAGCTTCGGCATGGACCTGCTGGGATCGGCCGGGGTGGTGATGGACAAGGAACTCGCGCCGATGAACGCGATGTTCCAGGAGGCGCTGCTGGGCGCGCCGGCCTCGCGCATTGCCGGGGGAACCGATGAAATCCTGCGCAACATCATCGCCGAGCGGGTGCTGGGGCTGCCGGGCGACATTCGGGTGGACAAGGAGATCCCCTTCAACCGCCTGCCGACGGGCAAGCGCTGAGGATGGAACGACGGGTTTTCGGGCGGACCGGGCTGAGGCTGGGCGCGTTGGGCTTCGGCGCCGGGGGTGTCGGCGGGCTGATGGTCCGCGGCTCGGCGGTCGATCAGGAGCGGGCGGTGGCGCGCGCGGTCGATGCCGGGGTGAACTACTTCGACACCGCGCCGGACTATGGTTCCGGCGAATCCGAGCTGACGCTGGGACGGGTGCTCAAATCGGTGAAGGCGGAAATCGTGGTCGGCACCAAGGTGCGGCTGCGCGCCGCCGTGCCCGGGAAGATCGCCGCGGAGATCACCGCCTCGCTGGAGGCCAGCCTGCAACGGCTTGGGCGGGACAGTGTGGATCTTTTCCAGTTGCACAACCCGCTGGCTGCGGCAGGGGCGCCGACGAGCTTGCCGGTGGCGACGGTGATGGATGAGGTGCTGCCGGCGCTTGAGCGGCTGCAGGGCGAGGGGAAGATCCGCTATCTCGGCGTCACCGCGATCGGCGAAGCGGCGGCGATGCATGCGGTGGTGGCGTCGGGGCGGATCGATTCCGCACAGGTGCCGTTGAACATGCTGAACCCGAGCCCGGTGCGCGGCTTGCCGGCGGGGTTTCCCGCCAATGACTACCGGCAGTTGATGCTGCGGGCGCGTGAGAATGGTGTCGGCGTGATCGGTATCCGGGTATTGGCGGCGGGTGCCCTGAGCGGCGTGGAGGGGCGGCACCCCACGGCGATGCAGTCGGTGCCGCCGATCGGGACCGCGGCGACCTACGAGGCGGACCTGGCCAATGCGCGGCGGCTGCTGCCGCTGGTGCAGGAGGGGCATGCGGGCTCGCTGGTGGAGGCGGCGATGCGCTATGCCATCAGCAATGACTGCATGAGTACGGTGCTCGTAGGGTTCTCCGATCTCGACCACCTGGAGGCGGCGATCGCGGCCTTCGAGAAGGGGCCGTTGCCGCCCGCGGCGATGGCGCGGGTGGCGCAGTTGCAGGCGCGGATCGCGGCCGGGTAGGCGGCTACCAACGGCGCGCGTGGTCGATGGCGTAGAGCTTGTCTTGCAGGTCGCGGGTGGCGCGGGCCGCGTCCTCGCCCTCGGTGATCTCCGGCGTCGGCACCGCGGTGTGGGCGTCGCGCGGGGCGTAGCCGATGGTGCGCCGGGTGGTTTCGATGTCCCAGCGCATGCCGGGGTTGTCGCTCATGAGGTTGAGCACCGCGCAGGGCACATCCTCGGCCAGCACGGCACGCTCCATGGCCTGGCACAGGTCGCGGTTGGACAGCCACATGCGCTGGCCCCAGAGGCCCCAGCCCATGTGCGGGCCGGGAAGATTGTCACCGGTCTGGCAGTAGCCGATGCGGAAGCTGATCGAGGAGACGCCGCGGTGTTCGGCGAAGGCGCGGCCGATGCGCTCGCCGATCAGTTTCGACACGCCGTAGGGGTTCACCGGCGCCGGCTCGTGATCGGTGGTGAGCGGGAACCCGGCGAAGCGGTGGCCGGCCATGGTCCAGTTGGAGCTGGCGAAGACCACGCGCCTGGCGCCGTGGCGGGCGGCGGCCTCGTAGACGTTCTGGGTCAGGTCGATGTTCAGGCGCTGCACCGAGGCCCAACTTGCCGCCGGGCTGGGGTTGCCGGCGAAGTGGACGATGGCGTCGGCGTCGGTCGCAAGGCGGGCCCAGGCATCGTCGTAGACCGACAGGTCGGCCTCGGTGATGGCGGGATCGCCGTCGGCGCGGACATCCAGCAATCGGACGGTCCAACCCAGGTCGGAGAAATGCGCGCGCAGCTTGGTGCCGAGATTGCCGCGCGCGCCGGTGATCAGGACGGTTCGGGTCATGGCATTTCTCCTGCGGGGGTTCTTCGCCTCATGACTTGGGGTCGGTGAAACGATCGATGGCCGCCGGGGCATCGATCACCGCCGCTACGCCCAGTGCCGCCACCACGGGGGAGCGTGAAGCCGGTCGATGGCAGCCGTGATCGCGACGATGGTATCCAGGTTGCCATAGTGCGCCTCGGTCACTTCCGCCGCTATCAGGCGGCGATACCAGCCTTCGCGCAGTCGTCCGGAATCGGTGCGGATGCGGTGGATTGCCTCCAGCCCGGCGCCGGCAGGGCAGCGGCCTGTGCGGCGTGCATTTCCGGGCGGAAGATCTCCGCGTTCATGCGCCGAGCGCCGCATCGAGCGCGGCATTGGCGGTGCGCAGGGCGTCGCCCAGGCGGTTGGCGGCGCGGCGGGCGCTGACCTGGTGCAGGAACGCGGCGTCGCTGCCCGGAGTGGTCGCAGCGAGGTCGCGCAGCGGTTGCAGCACTGCCCAGTCCGGTACCGGCAAAGCGGGGTCGTGGGTGAAGCGGTCGCTGCTGGCGTAGTCCACGGGCACCAGGGCACGGGAGAGCGCCATCAGCGTGGCGTTGACAGTGGCGGGGTCAAGCCTGCCAGCGGCTTCGCCCAGTCGTTGCGCCCTGGCGTGCAGGGTGTTGGTTGCAGCCTGGAGGGGGGCGAGGTCGAAGCGGGGTCCGAGGGCGGTGGCGAGGCCGGCCAGCTCCTCGCGCAGCGTGTGCGCCTGGGCGGCGAAATCGAGCGGCAACACGGCATCGGTCAGCAGCTTGGCGACGACGTGGACGAAGACCTTGGTGTCGCGCACGAGATTGGCTTCATCGACCTTGTCGATCAGATCTTCCGGCGTGTGCCACCACCAGCCGAGGGCGTTGCGCAGCTTGAGCTTTGACGGCGGCTGTTCGGAGAGGCCGCCGAACATGGAGGGCACGCCGAGGCCCGGCAGCGAGTCGTCGCTGGAGCGGTTCTTGCGCTTGCCGCTGTACTGCAATCCGGTCTGCTCGGTGATCGCCTCGGCGGCCAGCGCGTGCAGCGGCGACATGGCGGCGGCGTGGCCAAGTTCGGTGGCGCCGATGCCGCCGGTGGAATCGACGTTCACGTGTGCGGCGCAGTGGCGGTCGAACGCGTCCCAGTGGTTGTCGACATACCAGGCGGAGCCGGAATAGCGGCCGTGGCTGTGGCCGGACCAGAAGCAGATGCGCAGGTTGCGCCGCCAGTCGGCGCGACGGGTGGCGGCCAGACGCGCGACCTCCAGCATCGTTGCGTTGGCGCTGCCGTTGTCCATGACGCCGTAGTACCAAGTGTCGTGATGGCCGCTGAACAGGATGAACGGGGCGTCGGAGGCGCTTCCAGGGGCATCCAGTTCGGCTTCCAGGATCGGGGTCTTGCGCCAGCCGGTATCGACCTCGGCGTGCAGCACCACGCGTGGGGAATGGCCGGCGGCCAAGCGGTCGCGGATGGCGCTGCCGTCGGCGTTGGAGACGGTGCAGGCGACGGTGGCGGGCAACTGGGCGAAGGTGTGCGGATCGGGATTGCCCCAGACCGGGGAGATGCACATCTCGTGCAGATGGTGGTGCGGGCTGATGTGCAGCTGGCCGACCGCACCGCCGTCGCGGGCGAGGGCCGCGACGACCGGGGTGGCGATGCCTTCGGCGACCACGATCCTGCCGCGCACATCCTTGCCGGCGAAATCGGCGGCGGTGCCGTGGCCGACATAGACGAGCTCCGCCGCGACGCCGTCGGCGGGCGACGACCGGCCCATGGAATGCGTGATGGCGGTGAGCGCGGTGCCGTCGACCTCGACCCGGGCCTTTCCCGGCAGGCTGATATAGGCGTCGTGCAGGATGACGCGGGTGCGGTAGCCGTATTCGTCCAGCCGGGCCTGGACGTAGCGGAGGCTCTCGGCCTCGTCGCGGGTGCCGGAGAGCTTCACCCAACGGGCGAAGGCACGGCAATGGTCCATCAGCAATGCGCCGGAGGTCTGTGCGGCCAGGGCGGAGAAGGGCTGATCGGTCATGGCGGCGTCTCCATGTGCTGCAGGCGAGGCAGCGTAATGCCGGCGGCGGCGGGCGGCTAGGGGTGGCAGGCGGGGCGGCGGCGGCCTAGGCTTGCGGACCTGATTGTGCATGGAGCCTGATATGACGGAGCCCGTTTCCAACCAGCCGGTCCTGGACGCCGACGAGATCCTGGCCGGCATTCGCGAATGGGTGGAGATCGAGAGCCCGACCACGGATGCCGCGGCGGTGAACCGGATGGTTGACAAGGTTCAGGCGGATTATGCCGGGATCGGCGCGCGGCTGGAGCGCATCGCCGGGCGGGACGGGTTCGGCGATCATTTGCTGGTGACGTCGCCGTGGGGCGGGGATGGGCCGGGGATCCTGGTGCTGAGCCATCTCGATACGGTGCATGCGACGGGAACGCTTGCCGGCAGGTTGCCGTTTCGGGTTGAGGGCGACGTGGCCTATGGGCCGGGCATCTACGACATGAAGGGCGGTGCGCACCTGGCGTTCGCGGCGATGCGGCACCTGGCGCGGCAGGGGCGGACGACGGCGCTGCCGATCCGGCATCTGTGCGTGTCGGAGGAGGAGGTGGGCAGCCCGACATCGCGGGCGTTCATCGAGCGGGAGGCGCGGCGGGCACGGTACGTGCTGGTGACCGAGCCGGCGCGCGAGGGCGGGCGGATCGTGACGGCACGCAAGGGAACGGCGCGGTTCGAACTGCACATCAAGGGGCGGGCGGCGCATTCCGGGGCGCGGCACGAGGACGGGCGCAGTGCGATCAAGGAACTGGCACGGCAGATCCTCGACCTGGAGGCGATGACCGACTATTCCACCGGCGTTACGGTCAATGTCGGCGTGGTCTCCGGCGGCACGCGGGCGAATGTGGTGGCCGAGGAGGCGTGGGCGGAGGTGGACATGCGGGTTCCCAATCCCGCGATCGGGGATGCCGCCGTGGCGCGGGTGCTGGCGCTGAAGGCGTATGATCCCGATGTGACGCTGACGGTTTCGGGCGGGTTGAACCGGCCGGGGTACGAGAAGGGGGCGGCGATCGAGGCGCTGTTCCAGCAGGCGAAGCGCATTGCCGCGGGGATCGGGTTCGAACTGCTGGACCTGAAGACCGGCGGGGGGAGCGACGGCAATTTCACCGCGGCGATCGCGCCGACGCTGGATGGGCTGGGGGTGGACGGCAAGGGCGGGCATACCGACTACGAGCAGCTCTATGTCTCGTCGCTGGTGCCGCGGGCGCGGCTGATGCTGGGGCTGTTCGAGGAGTTGTCGTGAGCGGGGTGGCGTTGGCGGGGCGTGATTTAGTTACGATATCGTAACTAAAACCATACACGGGGATCATGCGGGTTTGGGGATGATTCCGGGCATTCGGCCGGGGCTGTAGCGGCGCAGCTGGGACGGGGTGTACTTGCCGTGATGGACCGGCGCCGGCGG
>JADYYZ010000304.1 GCA_020853405.1 Acetobacteraceae bacterium | reverse complement strand
CGACGATCATCGTCCGCGCCCCATCCTTGATCACGACGTGATAATCCTCGTCCTCCTCCTTCTTGATCAGGACGATCGTCCCCTCGATGCTGTAGGTCTTGGTTTCCAGTGGATAGCGCCATGCTAGGTGCTTCTCGGGGTGCGACGGGGTCGGGATGTCGCCCAGGATGGCAATGGTGGCCTTTCGGGACTTCAGGTTCACGGATACAGCGCCTGCATCGGTTCCGACCTTCACCGGCCAGCGTTCCTTGCCGCAGGCCAGCGCAGTTTGCGCCGTAAACGAAAAGATCGTGATGGCTGTGACGATGGTGCGCAGCAGCAAATACATGACCTTGGCTTCCTCGCTTCATCCACGCTGGCGCAGCACGTAGCGCAGCACCTTGCCCGCGGGGTTCTTCGGCAACTCGGTCTCGAAGCTGATCTCCCGCGGATAGGCATGCAGCGACAGCCGACGGCGCACCAATTGGCGCAGTTCCTCCGCCAACACCTCTGAAGCCTCGGAATTGCCGCGCAGCACCACGAACGCCTTGATGATCTCCGTCCGCTCCGGGTCGGGCTTGCCGACGACCGCCGCCTCGGCCACCGACATGTGCTCGATCAGTACGTTCTCCACATCGGCTGGGCCGATCCTGTAGCCGGACGAGGTGATGATGTCGTCGTTGCGACCGGAGAAGTAGAGATAGCCGTCCTCGTCCTTCTGCATGATGTCGCCAGTCAGGTACCACTTGCCGCGAAACGCGGGGGTCGGCGCCTGCCAGTAGCCGGTGAAGAAGAACAGCGGCGAGCGCTCGCGGTCGATCGCCAAAACCCCCGGGTTGCCGGGCGGCAACTCGTTGAGATCGTCATCCAGGATGGCGCAGGCGGTACCAGGCGTCGGCTGGCCAACGCTGCCGACCTTGGCCGGGTGGCGCAGGCCGTGATGGTTGCCGAAATTCACCCCCATTTCACTCTGGCCGTAGAACTCCAGGATCGGCGCGGCGAGCGCCTCGGTGGCCCAGCGGTTGAGCTCAGGGTTGAGCGGCTCGCCCCCGCTACCGATGGCGCGCAGTTGGCCGCGGATCGGCGCCACCGCCTCGCCCCCGGCGGCCCGCATCATGCGGAACACTGTGGGGGCGGCGACCATGTTGGTGACGCCGAGCGCACCCACTACCTGCACAGTCGATTCGACCGAAAACGGACCCTCGTAGAGCACTGTCTGGCAGCCGAGCAGCAATGGTGCGGCAAGCGTGCCGATCATGCCCAGCGCCCAGCCCGGGTCGGCGAAGCACCAGTAGATGTCGGTCACGCGCAGATCCACGACATCGCGCATGAACGAGGCGAACTGCAACAGCGCCGAGATGGGATAGGCCACGCCCTTTGGCTTGCCGGTGGTGCCCGAGGTGAACAGGATGATGAAGGGATCGTCGCGCCCGCGCATCACCGGATCGAACACCGCCGGCTGTTCTGCCAGTTCGGCCTCCAGGTCGCCATCCCCATCCCGCGCCGTGCCACCGCGCCGCAGCGTCAGCACCGGCGGGTGTCCGGTGACCTCGTCAAGCTTGGCCCGGTTGGCGGCGTCGATCACGATCAACTTCGCCCCGCTGCTGCCCGGCCCGATGATACGCGATTGGATCGCCGCCGGGCCGAAGGCGGTGAATAGTGGCTGGAAGACTGCGCCGGCCCGCCATGTGCCAAGCACGGCGACCAGCAACTCGGGAATGCGTGGCAGCATGCCGGCAACCACGTCGCCCGGGCCGATGCCGCGCGTCTTGAGCAGGTTGGCGAAGCGCGCCGCGCCGTCTTGCAACTCGGCGTAGGTGATGTGGCGTGTGGCGCCGTCTACGCCCATCCAGTGCAGCGCCATCCTACCGTCGGTCGCCCACCGGTCGCAGCATTCGATACAGGGATTCAGCGGTTGGTCGAGCGATCCCGATAATACGCTCCGAGCTAACTCTTCAATAGAGAATTCCCCGTAGGCCTCCAAGTAGTCACGCATGCACTATTTCCTTTCGAACGACACCGGATTTTTCCGGTATTTTACGTTGCTGGAAACTCCGATAGACGTGCTTTCATTCTGAGGAATTCTTGCTACGCGACTTGAGTCGTATTGCGGCATCGATGGAATTGGCAAACCACAGGGTCTAGCCCGACAATCCCCTCACGGCCCGCCACAGACATCAACTTGGAGCTAACCGTATCGATTTCGAGCTATTTTGCAATCGCAACCGTAGCGACTCTCGTCTAGGGCCATCTCTGCAGATTTTGTCGGCTCGTGGGCCCGCTCGACCGCAATACGGCGGACCGTACTACTCGACCCGCCTGCAACCTGCTCGGGTCAAGCACTCGCGAGGATCATTCGGGGCGGCTCGCAATGGGGTCACCCGTCAACGTGTCCGCAGGATCTGCCATGGCATTCGAGACGCGCATCGAGGGCAGCATCCGCCTTCAGGTGGATGACGCCGTGCTCGCCATTGCCGGCGCCCTGCGTCGTGCCGTCGCCTCCGTCGGCCGCCAGACGCAGGCGGCGCTGCGCGCCCAGGCGCGTGCTGCCGGCTTCAAGGATGGCGGCCGCGCCATGGCCAATGCCTGGCGGTTGCAGGTCTATCCCGAGGCCGGCCGTGGTGCCCGTTCCTGGCGGCCGGCAGCCCTGGTGCGCAGCAAGATGCCGGACCTGGTCCATGTCTTCGACCAGGGCGCGATCGTCACCGCCAAGGGACGCAAGTTCCTGGCGATCCCGACGCCGATCAACCGCCTCCCGGGCCGGCGTCAGGATGGACGGTATCGCACCCGCGTGACCCCACAGGAGATGCTGCGCCTTGGTGGCTTCGTCCGCCCGACGCGCAACCCGAATGTCCGCCTGTGG
Organism: Acetobacteraceae bacterium; assembly: GCA_020853405.1. Classification (GTDB taxonomy): domain Bacteria; phylum Pseudomonadota; class Alphaproteobacteria; order Acetobacterales; family Acetobacteraceae; genus JADYYZ01. The sequence goes on along the minus strand of JADYYZ010000304.1, from coordinate 5,706 downwards.
TGCCTGCGCCTGCGCAGCGAGACCACCAAGCGGGGACGGCTGCGCCTTTTCGCCGGCCGCTACGCCGAAATCCTGACCGGCCGGGCCAAAGGCCAGCAGGCCCGCCGGCAGGACTACGCAGCGTCGCACAGCTTTGTGCCGATGTTCCTGCTGATGAAGCAGGTGACCCTGCGCAAGCGCATTGACCTCGCCGGCGTGACGGCCGCCGCCCGTGCGGCGCTGCCCGGCGCGGTCGAGGCTGAACTGGCACGGCTGGAGGGTGGAGCATGAGCGGCACCCGCACCGCCGCGATCCGCATCGCCACCGACGATGTCGGCCGTGCGCGGCAGAACCTGGAAGCACTGGGCACAGTCGGCGATGCCGCCCTGCGCAAGGTCGCTGACGCCGGGCGGCGCGCGGCCAACGCCTTTGCCGGCGTGCAGGCCAATCTGGCGGGCGATGGCCTCAAGAGCCGGACGGCCGACATCGCTGCCTATGGCGCGGAACTCGACCGGCTGCGCGCCAAGTTCGATCCGGTCTTCGCCGCCTCCAAGCGCTATGAGGCGGTGCTGGCGGAGATCGGCCGCGCCGAGCAGGTCGGTGCCATCAACGCCACCATCGCGGCACAGGCCCGGGCGCGGCTGAATGCAGACTACAGCAACACGGTCGCCCCGTTGCAGCGGGCCACCCAGGTCACCGCTGCCGCCGTCGTGCCGATTGCCGCACTGGCCAAGACGACCGACCAGGCGGCGTGGCACATGCGCGCCCTGGCGCAGCAGATGCCCGACGTTGTGCAGGGCATTCTCGGCGGCCAATCGGCGTTCCAGATCCTGGTGCAACAGGGCGGCCAGGTGGTGCAGGTCACCGGCGGCATGGGCGCCGCCCTGCGCACCCTCGTTGCCTATATGGGCGGCCCGTACGTCTTGGCCGCGGCGGCAGCCGGGGCGGGACTGGCGGCACTGGCTGCGCGATCGGCTGACTTGGCCAACGAGCAACGCCAACTGGACGTGGCGCTGCGCGGGGTTGGCCGGGCGGCGGAGGTGTCGGCCGCCAGCCTGACCACGTACGTACGAGCCCTGGAACGCCAGGGCGTGGCGCGCGACGAGGCTCGCAAGATCGCTGCCGACCTCGCGCGCACCCAGGGCCTGTCGGGGCAGAATGTCGGTCGCGCCGCCACCCTGGCCCCCGATCTCGCCGCGGCACTCGGCGTCGACGCCGCGGCGGCAGCCAGGCAACTCGCCGAGGCGTTTGCCGGTGGCTACGACGCCATCCGCAAGCTGGACGATGCGCTCAATGTCCTAACCGTCGACCAGCGGGCCGCCGTCCGCACCATGCTGGAGCATGGCGACAAGGCCCGGGCCGCGGACCTGGTGTTCGAGGCACTGGCGGGCCGCCTGTCGGGCCTGAACCGTGACGCGTTGTCGCCGATGGGCGCGGCGTTGCGTGACTTGTCGAAGGGCTGGAACGGCTTCATCGACAGCGTCGCCAATTCCAGTGCCATGATCGCGCTGGTCAAGACGCTCGGCCTTGCCGTGCAGGGCATGGCGGCGGTCGTCGGCAGCAGCACCCCCGCACAGCGCACCGATACCGAGATCGCCCGGCTGGAAGCCCAACTCGCCGATCGCGACAGCTATGGCGCGCCTGCTGTCTCCGGCGGTGCCGCGGCGATCCTGCGCCAGCAGCTGGCCAATTTGCGTGCCCAGCGCATGCTGCTCGGCGGCGAGGCAACCGGCGGTGCGGCCGCGGCGACGGCGCCCGCCACCAGCACGGCAAGCGCCACCGGTGACAGTGCCGTCGAGTTGCAGCGCCAGCAGAAGCTGGTCGATGACCTGACACTCTCGTACCAACAACAGCAGCGCGTCCTCGCCGCCTCGGTGCCCGACCGGGTGCGGGTGCGTGCCGAGATCCAGGCCGAGAACGAGGCGCGCGACAAGGGCATCTCCGGTGCCGCCGCCGAGGAACTCAAGCGCCGCCGGGTGGCCGAGGCGTTGGCCTCCGAGACCGACGCGCGGGGACAGGAGACCGCGGCGATCACCCGCGAGGGTCAAGCCGCACTGGCCCTCGTCGCGGCCTCCGACCAGGGCCGTGCTGCGATGTTGCGCGCGCGTGCCGCAGCCGAGGCCCACGAGCAGGCCGCCACCCGCACCGGCGTGGCCGAGGGCGCGCTGACGCAGGCCATCCTCAACCGCAACGCCGCGCAGGAGGCCGCCAAGGGGGCCGAGGCGATCGTCGCCCTGCGCGAGCAGATTGCGGCGACCGAGCAACTTGCCGCCGCCGAGACCCAGGGCCCCCGCGCCGCCTTCTACGCCGGCATCGCCCAGAAGGTGCGCGACGCGACAAGGGAACTGCGCGCCCATCGCGACGCCGCCACCGACCCGGCGATCAAGGCCGCGCTGGACGGCGAGATCGAGCGCGTCGGCAAACTGATCGAGGAGCAGGAACGGCAGAACCAGACGCTCGCGCTGAAGAAGGAGCTGACCACCGACAAACAGGCGATCGAACTGCTGCAGCGTGAGATGGAGCTGCTGGGCGAGACCGCCAGCACCCGCGAGCGCGAATTGGCCGCCCTGCGCGCCATCCAGCAGATCGAGCGTGGCGGCGGCGATCGGGCCAGCCTCACCCCCGACCAGGTCGCCTATGTCGAGGGCAAGAAGCGTCTGGCCGATGTCACCAGCGAGTTGCGCCAGCAGCAGACGCTTTATACCGAACTCGGCAATATCGGCGTGCGGGCGATGGACCGCATCGGCGATGCCGCGGTCAACGCGCTGCTCGCCGGCGAGGGGCGGGCGATCAACTTCGGCAACGTGCTGCGCGGCGTCGCCGCCTCGGTGGCCGCCGACTTCCTCAAGCTGGCGGCGATCAACCCGCTCAGCAATGCGCTGTTCGGCGGCGAGCGGCCGTCGCTGTTTGGTGGCGCCGGGGGTTCCGGTGGCGGGTTGCTGTCCGGCCTCGGCGGCGCGCTGAACCTGGGCCAGTTGTTCGGCGGCCAGTCGATCGGCCAGGCGCTGGGCCTGACCGGCAGCGGGGGGTTGCTCTCGACCTCGATCATCAGCCCCTTCGGTGGCACCGCCGTTGGGCCGCTCGGCGAGATTATCGGCGTCAGTTCCGGCGCCTCGCTCGGTGGGCTCCTGGGTGGCGCCGGTGCCGGCTTCGGCGCGGGCATGCTGCTGAACAACCTGCTCGGCGGCCATCAGACCGGCGGCACGATCGGCAGCGGCGTCGGGGCGGTCGGTGGCGCGATCATCGGCAGCCTGATCCCCGGCATCGGCACGCTGATCGGCGGCCTGATCGGCGGCGCCGCGGGCGGCGGTCTCGGCGGGTTGTTCGGGCCGGGTGAGTCGGTGCGCGGCTGGGGGCTGCGCCTGCAATCGTCCGGTTGGGACAGCGGCAACGTCATGGCGGACGGGCTGCTGCCCATTGACCGGCGCTACTATAATGAGAGCGGGGCGGCGACCTTCGCCCAGGCCGACCAGCCTGTCGCATCGCTGAACGCCTACCTGGCGCAGCAGAGCCTGCAGGTCGGTGGTGTCTCCATCGTCGGCGGCAGCAAGAACGGGCCGGACTATTCCTGGGCCGATGCCGGCAGCCTGTCGGAAGCCTTCACCCGGCTGCGCTTCGCCTCGAAGGACAGTGCCGAGCTCACCACCGCCCTGTCGGGCAAGGTGTTCGACGACCCGGCCAAGCTGCAGGCCTTCGTCGACGGGTTCAGGCAGGTTCAGGCGGCCATCAATGCGCTGACCGCCGATGCGGTGCCGGCGTTCACGGCGCAGCTCCAGGCGGTGAACGACAATTTTGACTCCGCCGTCGCCAAGGCGCGGGAGTATGGCCTCGCCGAGGACAAGTTGGCCGCCGCGCGCAGCAAGGCCATCGCTGATCTCGAGGCCCAGCGTGCCGAGACGCTGCGGCAGTCCGGCGTGTCGCTGGACATCCGTCGCCTTGCCGCCGGTGGCGACACTCAGACCGCCGAGCTTGCCCGCCACGCCGAGCAGGCACGGCTGGAACTCGACGCCTTCGCCAGGTCGCTCGATGCCCTGGCAGTCAGTGCCGCGGACAAGGCGCAGCGACTGGTCGAGCTGGAGGAAGTGCAGGCCGCCGAGCGCCTGGCCATCATCCAGCGCTATGGCGAGCAGGCGGCGGAAGCGTTGCGCCAGGCCGGCGCGACGATCCGTTCCTATCTCGACACCCTCGCGGCGGGCACTGCCGCCGGGGCTTCGCCGACCGACCGGCTCGCGGCCGCGCAGACCGCCTTTGACCGCGACCGGCTGCTGGCCACCGGTGGCGATCGCGACGCGCTGGGCCGCATCACCCAGACCGCCGATGCCCTGCTCGCCGCCGGGCGCGACGTCTATGCCAGCAGTGCGGGCTTCCAGGACATCAAGACCGCAATCACCGCCGGCCTGACCAACCTGCCGGTGGTGCAGTCCTACGACGCCCTGATCCTGGCGACCCTGCAGGCCACGCAGGACCTGATCGATAGCGGTGCCCTGGGTGTGGCGATCAATCCGGCCGGCAACGTGGTGACGATCGCCAACGCCAGCTTCGGCACCACCGACGCCCGGCTTGCCGCCATCCTGGCCGTTGACCAGGCGGTTCACGCCACTCTGGCGGCCATGCACGCCAGCATGTTCGAGATCGGCGCGGTGACCAATGCCACGCTCGGCGGTATCAACGCCGCGCAGTTCGACGTCGGCGCGGTGACAAACACCACCCTGCATGGCATCCACGCGACGCTGGTGCAGCAGGCCGGCGCGCTGATGGCGCTCGGCACGTACCTGGCTGCGGCGAACGACTACGCCGCCGCGGCCAACACCATCGTCGCGAGCGCGACGACCGCGACGTCGGCCGGGCTGGCGGTGATCGCAACGGTCGCTGCCGATAGCGCGACGACGATCGTCGCTGCCCTCGGAGCCGGCAACACCATCGCGGTCGCGGCCTCGACGGCCAACCTGGCCGGGCACGGCGCGACACTGGCGGCGATCAACCTAGGGAACACGATCGCAGCCACCAGTGGCGCCGCTGTCGTCGCGGCGATTGGCGCTGGCAACACCATTGCCGTTACTGCAGCCAACGCCAGCACCGTCAGCCTGGCGGTGATGAACCGCATCCTGGTCGACGGCAACGCGGCCATCGTCACCTCGCTCGCCCTGTCGAACACGATCCTGGCCGGCATCCTGGCCAAGCCGATCGGGATTGCCGCGAATGACAATGGGCTTCTCGGCCCGACGCTGAACCTGGTGCAGCTGGGCCAGGCCATCAACGGCAACACCGCCCCGCTGCCTGGCGCCATGGCGGTGGCCAACAACTGGCTGGCCACCCTTGCCAATCATGGTGCGGCCATCGTCGCGGGCAGCAACGCCGGTAACCAGATCGCCGTCGATGCGGCCAACGCCGCCACGCTCGGCATCGCCGCGCTCAATCGGATCACCGCCGACAGCAACGCCGCCCTCGTGACCAGCCTCGCTGCCGGCAACACCATCACCGCCACGGTGGGGGGTGCCAATGTCGCGGCCCTGAATGCCACAAACACGATCAATGCCAGCTATTACCAGCAGGCGGTCAGCCAGCGGGCGCAGCTGCTCGCCGAGATCGCGGCCCTGCGGGCGCAGGTGGCCGCCCTCACCCAGATCGTCCAGCAGGGCGCCGTGCTGGTTGCCGGCGAGGCGCGCACCGCCGGCCTCAACACCGTCGACGCCGTGCTCCAGGTGAAGTCGGCCGTGAAGCAGGCGG
>JADYYZ010000303.1 GCA_020853405.1 Acetobacteraceae bacterium | reverse complement strand
TGAACAGCCGGGTTCTGGGGCTGGTTCGCGGCGATTTCCAGGGCACCGACCCCTACATGCCGATCGACCAGATCAAGCGGCTGCAGGGCGATTCCAACATGAACGTGATGGAGGCGGAATCAACGCGCCTCTACTACGCCACCATGCACTATGCCAGGCATCCCACCAGCGACGTGAACTTCCGCAAGGCGGTCTGCCACGCCTTCGACTATGACGGCTGGATCAACAACATCCTGGGCGGGTCGGTGGTACGCAACACCCAGGTGATTCCGAACCCGATGTGGGGGGCGCCGAAGAACTGGCCCGGATACAGCTATGACCTCGACAAGGCGAAGATGTACCTTTCCAGGGTGCAGGGGCCGATGCGCGAGATCGTGGTCGCGGGCATGGTCGGCTACGAACAGTCGATGCAGGGGGCGGCGCTGCTGCAGAATGGCCTCAACCGCATCGGCGTGCCGACCAAGCTGCTGAACGAGCCGTTCCCGGTGACCAGCCAGCGCATGCGCGACCCCGAACAGATGTACGACATCCTGTTCCTGTGGCGCAGCACCTACTACGCCGACCCGCACAACTGGGCGGGCGAACTGCTGGCCAGCAACCGCCGCGGTCTCGGCAACGCGAGCTTCTATTCCAACCCGGAGGTTGACAAGCTGCTTGCGGAAGCCCTGGCCACCACCGACCAGGAGAAGCGCGAGCCGCTGTACGAGCAGGTGGCGAAACTCTCGTCGGAGGATGCGGCCGGCCTCTATGTGCACAACACCAAGTGGTTCGGGCCGTTCCGCAAGAACGTCTCGGGCGTGCGCTTCTGCCCGATCGGCGACGGTCAGGAGATGCGCTGGGTGAGCGTCACCTGACCGCCTGGCTGCACTTGCCCCGCCTCTGCCCCTGGTATCCGCCCCCCCTCCGCGCAACGGAGGGGGGATGGGTCTTTGTCTCGCGGCCCGGGGCGGCGTGTGCCCGGGTGCTGGTGCACGCCCGATGAGAACGCTGGTCGTCGTCGTCAACCGGCTGCTGTGGGTCGCGCCCACGCTTCTTGGCCTGCTGGCGATCGTGTTCGTCATCAGCCATGTGATCCCGGCCGACCCGGCTGCGTTTGCCGCCGGCGAGAATGCCTCGCCCGAGACGGTGGCGGCGATCCGCGCCAAGCTCGGGCTTGATCAGCCGCTCTACATCCAGTTTTTCCGCTACATCCAGTCGATCCTGGTCGGCGACATGGGCCAGAGCATTTATACCGGCCGCCCGGTCGCCGAGGACCTGATGAGCCGCCTGCCCGCGACGATGGAACTGGCGGTCGCCGCCGTGATCGTCGCGACGGTCGGCGGCGTGCCGCTGGGCGTCGTCTCGGCTCTCTATCGCAATTCCTGGCTCGACCACTTTCTGCGCGTGGTCACCATCGCCGGCCTTGCGATCGCGAGTTTCTGGTTCGCCATCATCCTCCAGCTCACCTTCTCGATGCGGCTCGGCATCACGCCGCTGTCGGGCCGCGTCGACGGCTGGGGGCCGGAGCCGATCACCGGCTTCTACCTGATCGATGCGCTGATCCGGCACGACCCGGAGATCTTCTTCGATGCGGCCTGGCACATGATCCTGCCGGTGGTGACGCTGGCGCTGCCGGCGGCCGCCACCGTCGTGCGTTTCACCCGCGCGGGCGTGCTGAATGCGCTGGCCAGCAACTTCGTGCTGTACGAGACCGCGATGGGCTATCCGCGCCGGCTGATCATCTGGAAATACGTGCTGCGCAACGCGCTGATCGGCACCGTCACGCAGATCGGCCTGATCTTCGGCATCCTGCTGGCCGGCGCGGTGGTGGTCGAAGCGGTGTTCGACTGGCCCGGGCTTGGCACCTTCGCCGTCAACTCGATCCTCTCCTCCGACTACAACGCGGTGATGGGCTTCACCCTGATCGCGGGCAGCCTGTTCATCGTGGTCAATCTGCTGGTCGACATCCTGCAAGGGGTGATCGACCCGCGGGAGCGGGCATGAGGGGCCGCGCCTGATGCGGCGGATCATCCGCAAACTGGCCGAGGACCGGGCCGCCATGCTGGGGCTCGTGCTGATCGTGCTGCTGGTGCTGGCGGCGATCTTCGCGCCCTGGCTTTCCACCCATCCTGCCGACGTCACGGAGTTCCACACCGCACTGCGCCTGACCCCGCCGGGCGAGGCGAACTGGCTCGGCACCGACCGGATGGGCAGCGACATCTATTCGCGGCTGCTGTTCGGTGCCCGCATCACCATCACCATCGCGGTGGTGGCGATCGCGGTCGCGGTGGTGATCGGCGTGCCGATCGGGCTGCTGGCCGGTTACTATGACGGCATCATCAGCGACCTGCTGATGCGGGTTTCCGACATCTTCCTGGCGGTGCCGCAGATCGTGCTGGCGATCGCGATCGCGCAGACGCTCGGCCCCTCGATCGAGAACGTGATCCTTGCCCTTTCTGCCACCTACTGGCCGTTCTGGGCACGGCTGGTCTTCGCCGAGACGCGGTCCTGCCGCAACGAACCGTTCGTGGAAGCGGCGATCGCGCTCGGCTGCTCGCCGTGGCGGGTGATGGTCCTGCACATCCTGCCCTCGATCTCGTCCTCGATCATCGTCCGCACCACGATCGGCATGGGCGGCACCATCCTGACCGCGGCGACACTCGGGTTCCTCGGCCTCGGGCCGCCGCCGCCGGCACCCGAATGGGGCCGTACCATCGCCGAGGCACGCGAGTTCCTGCCGATGGCCTGGTGGTACGCTGCCTTCCCGGGCCTTGCCATCTTCATGGTGGTGATGGGCTTCAACCTGCTGGGCGACGGCCTGCGCGACGTGCTCGACCCGCGCCTGCGCCGTGCCGGTCCCGGCGGCCGGTGATGCATGCACGATGAGCTGATCAGCATCCGCGACCTGCGCGTCTCGTTCGTCTCCGACGCGGGGGTGGCGCGGGTGCTGGATGGTGTCGATCTCGCCATGCGCACCGGCGAGATCCGCGGGCTGGTCGGGGAATCCGGCTGCGGCAAGACCACGCTGGCGCGCGCCATCCTGGGCATCCTGCCGCGCGATGCCGCCCGCATCGAAAGCGGCACGATCCACTTCCAGGGCGCCGACCTGCTGCACCTGCCCGAGGACCGCCTGGCCGGCGAGGTGCGCGGCCGCAAGATCGCCTACATCCCGCAGGATCCATCGACCGCGTTCAATCCCGTGTTCACCATCGGCACGCAGATCCTCGACCTGCTGCGGTTCAAGTCGCCGCTGCTGGAGCAGAAGGAGCTCGGCACGCGCGCGCGCCGCCAGCGCGATCTGGCGCGGGTGCAGGAATATCTGCGCCTGGTGCAGCTGCCCAACCCGGAAACGGTGCTGGAGAAATACCCGCACGAGGTATCGGGCGGGCAGCGCCAGCGCCTGATGATCGCGATGGCGCTGCTGACCGAGCCGCGCCTCGTGATCGCCGACGAACCGACCACCGCGCTCGATGTCACGGTGCAGGCGCAGATCCTGAAACTGCTGAAGGAACTCGCCCGCGACCAGGGGGTGGCGGTGCTGTTCACCACCCACGACCTGGGTGCCGCCTACGAGATCTGCGATCGCATCACCGTGATGTATGCCGGCCAGGAAGTGGAGGAGGCGCCGGTTGGTGCCTTCTTCGAACGCCCGAGCCACCCCTATACGCGCAAACTGCTGGACAGCCTGCCCTCCTCGGCGGCGGCGATCCGCGGCATTGCCGGCGAGATCCCCCGCCTGATCGACCCGCCGCCCGGCTGCCGCTTCCACCCGCGCTGCGAGCGCGCAAGCGATGCCTGCCGCAGCGTGCGGCCCGCCCCCAGCCTGGTCGAGCCGGACCATGTCGTGCGCTGCCACCACCCGCTGCACGAGACGGAGACGGTGGCATGAGCGAGTCGCTCGCGCTCCGGGTCGAGTCGTTGCGCAAGTACTTTCCCGTGCGCGATGTCTGGAAGCGCCGGGTCGGCTGGCTGAAGGCGTTGGACGACGTGTCGTTCGACGTGAACCGCGGCGAGATCCTGGGCATCGTCGGCGAGTCCGGCTGCGGCAAGTCGACGCTCGGCAAGACGGTGATGGGCATCTTCCAGGCGAGCGCCGGCAGCGTGCTGTTCGAGGGCAACGACATCGCCGGCCTCGCGCCGCACCAGAGCCGCAAGTTCCGCGAGCATCTGCAGTACTGCTACCAGGACCCCGGCGCCTCGCTCGACCCGCGCTGGACCATCCGCTCGGCGCTCCATGAGCCGCTGGTCGTGCACACCAGCCTGGGCGAGGCCGAGCGCGAGAGCCGCGTGCGCGAGATCCTGCGCGCGGTCGGGCTGCCCGAGACGCATCTTGATCTCTATCCGCACGAGATCAGCGGCGGCCAGCAGCGCCGCGTGGGGCTCGCGCGCATTCTCACGCTGAAGCCTTCCGTGGTGATTTTTGACGAGCCGACCTCGGGGCTCGATGTCTCGGTGCAGGCGACGATTTTGAACCTGCTGCTGTCGCTGCGGCAGGAATTCGGGCTGACCTACCTGTTCATCAGCCACGACCTGGCGGTGGTGCGGCTGATCTGCCAGCGGGTCGCGGTGATGTATCTGGGCCGCATCGTCGAGCTGGGCGAGACGGAGAAGATCTTCAATTCTCCTTCGCACCCTTATACGCAGTCGCTGCTGTCGGCGATCCCGCGCATCGGGGGTGCGCGCGTGACCGACACGTTCACTCTGGCGGGCGAGCCGCCCAGCCCCTTGAACCTTCCCAGCGGCTGCCGTTTCCGCACCCGCTGCCCGCGTGCACAGGCCGTGTGCGCCGAGACCGAGCCGGGCCTTGAGGCGTTCTCGGGCGTGCAGGTGGCCTGCCACTTCCCGGGACCGGCGGCGTAAGCGGTTTGTTTGCTGGGCCGATC
>JADYYZ010000302.1 GCA_020853405.1 Acetobacteraceae bacterium | reverse complement strand
GGGCGGTCGGCACCGCCACCCTGGAACTCACCACCGGCGGCATGGGCTTCATCACCTTCGAACTGCGCGCCCAGTTCGCCAGCAAGGCCACCGCCGCGGTGCCCTCGGGCGCCATCGCGGTGATCCGTCCGACGCCGCCGCGCTTCGTGGCGGGACGCAGCCAGTTCAACCGGCAAGTTGCCCGGCTCAAGACGCTGACCATCAATGTCGGGGTGAACGTGGTGCTGCCGGACAACCCGGAGAGTGCCGAGGGCTACGACGCCGCCGTGCCGATCGAGCGCGACGTCGCCGGCAGCCTCGATCCCTACATGGAGACCACCAACTCGGTCTCGCTGTTCAGCAACTTCCGCACCGGTACCGCCATGCCGCTGATGGCGGTTATCGGCAGCACCGCCGGCAACCGCTTCGTCGCCATCCTGCCGAATGCCAAGGCGGTGGCGATGGACCCGAGCGCCCGCGACGGGCTCGGCCAGCACGGCATCTCATTCCAGGCCGATGGCGCCGACAGCGCCTTCTTCCTGGCGCAGTTCTGAACCTCTCCCAATCCCAGGAGACCAACCCATGGATGACACGACCGGCGTTCCGGTGTTCTCGGCGCGCGACCGCGTGGACGTCACCCCGCCCGACAGCCCCCGAAGCTACGTGCTCGCGCCGATGACCTATCGCGAGCGCCAGGCCTTCCGCGCTGACCATGCGCGCGAGGGTGGCATCTACCCGAGCCAGGCGCAGATCCTGGAGGCGTTGCGCCAGGCCGTGCGCACCGCCGGGCCCGGCAACGCTGCCGACCTGCTCGGTGTCATCGATGCCGCCGAGGCCGACCCGGAGGGGCAGGATTCCGCCACCCAGTCTGCGCTGGCGGTGATCGAGGCGACGCTCTCGGACGATCCCGGCTACGCCGCCCTGTTGGCCGCCCGGCGACGCTGGCTGGGCATGCTGCCCTGGTGTGCGGCGCGCCATAGCCTGCGCGGCTGGTCCGGTCCCGGGTTGTCGCCGTTCCGGCGCGAACGCGGCGCCGTGCCGGCCGACCTGCTCGACGAGCTGCCTGAGCCGGAGATCGAGGCGATCGGCCTGCGGGCCGTGGCCCTGTTGCGTCCCGACCCGGCCGCGGTGGGAAACTCCGTGGCGCGCTCGCCGTCGCCCGCGAGCCCGACGCCTACGCCGGAGGGTTGAGGCCGGAGGATGGCTCCGACTGGCTGGTCGGTGGCGAGCCCTGGCCGGGTGACAACCCGCTGCTGACGGTGCCACCCGCATGGCACGACTTCGCGCGGCTGTGGGCGGCCTGCCGTGGCGAGGCCGGCATCGCGCACTGGCCGGATGCCGGCGGGTTGAACGACCAGGCCGCCTGGATCGTCGAGGGTTTTTCACTGCTGTCCAGCATGGCGGCGCAGTGGGACGAGGCAGCCCGCAAGGCACGACAATAGCTACGAGCAAGCACGAGGCGTGCGATGGCATTCGAGACGCGCATCGAGGGCAGCATCCGCCTGCAGGTGGATGACGCCGTGCTTGCCATCGCCGGCGCCCTGCGTCGTGCCGTCACGACGGTCGGCCGCCAGACGCAGGCTGCGTTGCGCGCCCAGGCGCGTGCCGCCGGCTTCAAGGATGGCGGCCGCGCCATGGCCAATGCCTGGCGGCTGCAGGTCTATCCCGAGGCCGGCCGTGGTGCCCGGTCCTGGCGCCCGGCCGCCCTGGTGCGCAGCAAGATGCCGGACCTGGTCCATGTCTTTGACCAGGGGGCTGCTGTCACCGCCAAGGGACGCAAGTACCTGGCGATCCCGACGCCGATCAATCGCCTTCCCGGCCGGCGCCAGGATGGACGGTATCGCACCCGCGTCACGACCCAGGAGATGCTGCGCCTGGGCGGCTTCGTCCGTCCGACGCGCAATCCGAATGTCCGCCTGTGGTGCCTGCGGCTGCGCAGCGAGACCAGCAAGCGAGGACGCCTGCGCCTGTTCGCCGGCCGCTATGCCGAGATCCTGACCGGCAGAGCCAAGGGCCAGCAGGCACGCCGGCAGGAGTATGCGGCCGGCCACAGTTTCGTGCCGATGTTCCTGCTGATGAAGCAGGTGACCCTGCGCAAGCGCATTGACCTCGCCGGTGCGACGGCGGCCGCCCGTGCGGCGTTGCTCGGTGCGGTCGAAGCGGAACTGGCACGCCTGGGGGGTGGAGCATGAGCGGCACCCGTACCGCCGCGATCCGTATCGCCACCGACGATGTCGCCCGCGCCCGGCAAAACCTCGAGGCGCTGGGCACGGTCGGCGATGCCGCGCTGCGCAAAGTGGCTGACGCCGGGCAGCGCGCGGCCAATGCCTTTGCCGGCGTGCAGGCCAATCTGGCGGGCGACGGGCTCAAGAACCGTGCCGCGGACATTGCCGCCTATGGCGCGGAACTCGACCGGCTGCGGGGAAACTTCGATCCGGTCTTTGCCGCCTCCAAGCGCTATGAGGCGGTGCTGGAGGAGATTGGTCGCGCCGAGCAGGTCGGTGCCATCAACGCCACCATCGCCGCCCAGGCCCGCGCCCGGCTGAATGCCGACTACAGCAACACGGTCGCCCCGCTGCAGCGTGCCGCCCAGATCACCGCCGCTGCCGTCGCGCCGGTGGCAGCACTTGCCAAGACGACCGACCAGGCGGCATGGCACATGCGCGCCCTGGCACAGCAGATGCCGGACGTTGTCCAGGGCATTCTCGGTGGCCAGTCGGCGTTCCAGATCCTGGTGCAACAGGGCGGCCAGGTGGTGCAGGTCGTCAGCGGTATGGGCGCCGCCCTGCGCACCGTCGTTGCCTATATGGGCGGCCCGTATGTCTTGGCCGCGGCGGCGGCTGGCGCCGGATTGGCGGCGCTGGCGGCGCGATCGTCCGACCTGGCCAACGAGCAACGCCAACTCGACGTGGCGCTGCGCGGGGTGGGCCGGGCGGCGGAGATCTCGGCCGCCAGCCTGACCACGTACGTAAGGGCGCTGGAGCGCCAGGGCGTCGCCCGCGACGAGGCGCGGAAGATCGCCGCCGACCTCGCCCGCACCCAGGGCTTGTCCGGTGCCAACGCCGGCCGCGCCGCCACCCTGGCCCCCGATCTCGCCGCTGCCACCGGCGTCGATGCCGCGGCGGCAGCGAAGCAACTCGCCGAGGCGTTCGCCGGCGGCTACGACGCGATCCGCAAGCTGGACGATGCGCTTAACGTCCTGACCGTCGACCAGCGGGCTGCCGTCCGCACCATGCTGGAGCATGGCGACAAGGGTCGGGCCGCGGACCTGGTGTTCGAGGCACTGGCGGGCCGCCTGTCGGGCCTGAACCGTGACGCGTTGTCGCCGATGGGTGCGGCGTTGCGTGACCTGTCGAAGGGCTGGAACGGCTTCATCGACAGCGTCGCCAATTCCAGTGCCATGATCGCGCTGGTCAAGACGCTCGGCCTCGCCGTGCAGGGCATGGCGGCAGTCGTGGGCAGCAGCACCCCCGCACAGCGCACCGACACCGAGATCGCCCGGCTGGAAGCCCAACTCGCCGATCGCGACAGTTACGGCGCGCCGGCGGTTTCCGGCGATGCCGCGGCGATCCTGCGCCAGCAGCTGGCCAACCTGCGCGCCCAGCGCATGCTGCTCGGCGGCGAGGCAACCGGCGGTGCGGCCGCGGCAGCGGCGCCAGCCACCAGCACTGCCGGCGCCACCGGTGACAGTGCCGCCGAACTGCAGCGCCAGCAGAAGCTGGTCGATGACCTGACGTTGTCCTATCAACAGCAGCAGCGTGTCCTTACCGCCTCGGTCCCCGACCGCGTGCGGGTGCGCGCCGAGATCCAGGCCGAGAACGAGGCGCGCGACAAGGGCATCTCAGGGGCCGCCGCCGAGGAACTGCGCCGACGCCGGGTGGCCGAGGCGCTGGCCACCGAGACCGACGCGCGGGGCCAGGAGACCGCTTCCATCACCCGCGAGGGGCAGGCGGCACTGGTGCTGGTGGCGGCGTCGGACCAGGGCCGGGCCGCCATGCTGCGCGCCCGGGCCGCCGCCGAGGCGCACGAGCAGGCTGCTACTCGCACCGGCGTGGCCGAGGGGGCCCTGGCGCAGGCCATCCTCAACCGTAACGCCGCCCAGGAGGCCGCCAAGGGCGCCGAGGCCATTGTCGCCCTGCGCGAGCAGATCGCGGCGACCGAGCAACTCGCCGCCGCCGAGACCCAGGGGCCCCGCGCCGCCTTCCACGCCGCCATCGTCCAGAAGATCCGCGAGGCCACCAGGGAACTGCGCGCCCATCGCGACGCCGCCACCGACCCGGCGATCAAGGCGGCGCTGGATGGCGAGATCGAGCGCATCGGCAAATTGGTCGAGGAACAGGAACGACAGAATCAGGCGCTGGCACTCAAGAAGGAACTGACCACCGACACGCAGGCGATCGAGATCCTGCAGCGCGAGATGGAACTGGTCGGCGAGACGACTTCGACCCGCGAGCGCGAGTTGGCGATCCTGCGCGCCAAGCAGCAGATCGAACGTGGCGGCGGGGACCGGACGAACCTGACGCCCGACCAGGTCGCCTACATCGAGGGCAAGAAGCGCCTGGCGGACGTCACCAGCGAGCTCCGCCAGCAGCAGGCGCTCTACGCCGAACTCGGCAATATCGGCACCCGGGCGATGGACCGCATCGGCGACGCCGCGGTGAACGCCTTGCTCGCCGGCGAGGGACGGGCGATCAATTTTGGCAATGTGCTGCGCGGCGTCGCCGCCTCGGTGGCCGCGGACTTCCTCAAGCTGGCGGCGATCAATCCGCTCGGCAACATGCTGTTCGGTGGCGAACGTCCTTCATTGTTTGGTGGCGTTGGCGGCTCGGGCGGCTCGGGCGGCCTGGGCAGTATCCTCGGTCTCGGCCAGCTTCTGGGCGGCCAGTCGATCGGCCGGGCGCTGGGCCTGACCGGCAGTGGCGGGTTGTTCTCGACCTCGATCATCAGCCCGTTCGGCGGCACAGCGGCCGGGCCGCTCGGCGAGATCATCGGCGCCAGTTCCGGTGCCTCACTCGGTGGGCTGCTGGGTGGCGCGGGCGCCGGCTTCGGCGCGGGCATGCTGCTGGACAACCTGCTCGGCGGCAATCAGACCGGCGGCACGATCGGCAGCGGCGTCGGTGCGCTCGGTGGCGCGATCATCGGCAGCCTGATCCCCGGCATCGGCACGCTGATCGGCGGCCTGATCGGCGGCGCACTCGGAGGGGCTGGCGGCGGGCTGTTCGGACCCGGCCCCAGCGTCCAGGGCTACGGGTTGCGGTTGCAGTCCGCCGGCTGGGGGCCAGACGCAACCCCGACCAATACCGCGGCCAGTGCGCTTCTGCCCATCGACTACCGCTATTACAACGAAAGCGGGAGGGCGGTTTTCCAAGAGGCGGAGGCCCAGGTCGCGGCGACAAACGCTTATCTGGCGCAGCGCAACCTGATGGTGCAGGGCGCCAGCATCATCGAGGGCAACAAGAATACCGCCGGCAATGTGTCGGCCAGCTACAGCACCTTGCGGTTTTCATCGACGGCGGATGACGTGCTTTCCGGCTCCCTTGCCGGGAAGTCGTTCGCCGGCATCCAGCAGTTGCAGCAATGGGTCGAAGGGTTCCTCCAGGCCCAGGCGGCGATCGAGAAGCTCGGCACCGCCCCCATCGCCGCCTTCACCCAGCAGATCGACGCGATCGGCGCGACCTTCGACGCCGCCGCCGAGACGGCGCGCCAGTACGGCCTGGCCGAGGACAAGCTGAACACCGAACGTGCCCGCCAGATCGCGTTGCTGGAAGCGGCGCGCGCGGAGACGTTGCGGCAGGCCGATGTCTCCCTGGCCATCCGTCGCCTCGCCGCCGCGGGATCCTCGCTCGACGCCGATCTCGCCCGCCAGGCTGAGGCGGCCCGGCAGGAGCTGGAGGCCTTTGGCAAATCGCTCGACGCGCTGGCCATCACGGCCGTGGACAAGGCCGCAAAGCTGGTGGAACTGGAAGAGACGCAGGCCGCCGAGCGCGCCGCCATCATTGCACGCTACGGCGAGCAGGCCGCCCAGGCGCTGCGCCAGGCAGGTTCGACTATCCGAAGCTACCTCGACAGCCTCGCGGCCGGCACCGCCGCCGGGGCCGCGCCCACCGATCGCCTCGCCGCGGCGCAGACCGCCTTCGAGCGCGACCGGACCTTGGCCACCGGGGGCGACCGCGACGCGCTGGGCCGCATCACCCAGGCCGCCGATGCCCTGCTCGCCGCCGGGCGCGACGTCTATGCCAGCAGCGCCGGCTTCCAGGACATCCGCGCGGCGATCACCGCCGGCCTGACCAACCTGCCGGTGGTGCAGTCCTACGACGCCCTGATCCTGGCCACCCTGCAGGCAACGCAGGATCTGATTGACAGTGGCGCCTTGGGTGTCGCGATCAATCCGTCCGGCAACGTGGTGACCATCGCCAATGCCAGCTTCGGCACGACCGATGCCCGGCTCGCCGCCATCCTTGCCGTCGAGCAGGCCACGCACGCCACCCTGGCGGCCATGCACGCGAGCCTGTTCGAGATCGGCGCGGTGACCAACGCGACGCTCGGCGGCATCAACGCGGCGCAATTCGCCGTCGGCGCGGTGACCAACACCACGTTGCACCAGATCCACGCGACGCTGGTGCAGCAGGTCGGAACGTTGATCGCGCTCGGCACGTATCTGGCCGCGGCGAACGACTATGCCGCGGTGGCCAACAGCATCGCCGCGAGTGGCGCAAACGCGGCGTCGGCCGGACTGGCGGTGATCGCTACGGTCGCTGCCGATAGCGCGACGGCGACCATCGCTGCCGTCGGAGCCGGAAACACCATCGCGGCGGCGGCCTCGGCCGCCAACCTGACCGGGCACGGCGCGACCCTGGCGGCGATCAGCGTAGGGACCACCGTGTCAGCCACCAGCAGTGCAGCCATTGTCGCGGCAATCGGCGCGGGCAACAGCATCGCGGCCACCAATGGCGCCGCCGTCGTCGCGGCGATCGGCGCCGGCAATACCATTGCCGTCACTGCTGCCAATGCCAGCACCGCCAGCCTGGCGGCGATGAACCACATCCTGGTGGACAGCAACGCCGCCGTGGTGACTTCCCTGGCCCTCAGCAACTCGCTGCTGGCCGGTATCCTGGCCAAGCCGACCGGGCCCCCAGCCAACGACAACGGCCTGCTCGGTCCCACGCTGAACCTGGTGCAGTTGGGCCAGGCCATCAACGGCAACACCGCCCCGCTGCCCGGCGCGCTCGCGGTGGCCAACAACTGGCTGGCCACCCTTGCCAATCATGGTGCGGCCATCGTCGCGGGCACCAACGCCGGCAACCAGATCGCTGTCGATGCAGCCAACGCCGCCACGCTCGGCATCGCCGCCCTCAATCGGATCACCGCCGACGGCAACGCATCGCTGGTGACCAGCATGGCGGCGGGCAACACCATCGCCGCCACAGTAGGGGGTGCCAACGTCGCGGCGCTGAATGCCACCAACACCATCAATGCCAGCTACTTCCAGCAGGCCGTCAGCCAGCGGTCCCAGTTGCTCGCCGAGATCGCGGCCCTGCGAGCGCAGGTGGCCGCCCTCACCCAGATCGTCCAGCAGGGCGCCGTGCTGGTTGCCGGCGAGGCGCGCACCGCCGGCCTCAACACCGTCGACGCCGTGCTCCAGGTGAAGTCGGCCGTGAAGCAGGCGG
>JADYYZ010000301.1 GCA_020853405.1 Acetobacteraceae bacterium | reverse complement strand
GTTCGGCAAGCCGCCCCGGTCCTTCGGCCGACAGGCCGATGGGCAGGCCGTCGGCGCGAACCGCGCCCACGGTCAGCACATCGGGGTGGGCGTTGGCCCCCAGCACGCTGCGGCCGCGGCCGGTGTGGCGCGGGTCGCAGCGGCCGTCCGGGCAGGGTTCGCCGCAATTGCCGGCAGCGAACACCACGTCGAGGCCAGCCGCGGCCAGGCGGGGCATGTCGTTGACCAGGAAATGGTTGGGGTCGTCCGCATAGTTCCGCACCCAGTCGGGCACCAGGCGGCCGGCATCCTTGGGATCAAGCATATCCGGATCGGAGACGAACCAGGCATTCGCCAGCACCCACCTGGCCGCCCGATCGACCTTGATGGTCCGGCTGGCGTTGATCCTGGTGTCCCAGACGCGCACAGCGCCGCCTTCGGCCTCCTTCCTGATCCGGCGCAGGATCGCGCTGGCGATCGAAAGCGTCACCGGCAGGAACAGCGTCTGCTCCAGCGGCAGCAGGGGCACATCCCAGATCGTCGCCTCGGGCGCGAGATCGAGGATGTTGCGCACGATCATCTCGGCATGCGCGGATCGCTGGCTGCCCGGGTTGTAGTAGACGCGCCGCGACAGGCCGGGCTGGCCTTCCCAGCCGTAGCGGGTCCAGCCCATGGCGTCGTTCTCCTGGTCCGCCGCGCCGCGGCGCCGCCGGCACTCGCGCAGCCATTCGCGATCCAATCCCGCGTCAAGCACCACCACGTTCACGCCTTTGCCGCGCGCGTCCTGGTCAAGCGCATCGGCCCCGATCAGGGCGCGTGCCATCGACCGGTTGCCGAACAATGCCCCGCCCGGGCCGTTGGTCGCCCAGGCGTCGGCGGGCAGCAGCACCGGATCGGTGCCGACGCCGATGCCGTCGCTGGGCAGGGCGTTCAGGAAGTTCCCCCTGGCCTCCGCGCTGTCGAACCTGACTTGCGCGACCACCCTGGTTCCCGGCGCGGTGGCGAAGCTCGCGCCGGCGAACCCGTCGATGCTGACGCCATCGACCGGTGCCTTGAACGTGGTGCCCAGTGCCGCACGGAAAAGTTCCAGGTCGGCCTCCGTCGCGGCCGCCGCCAGCGCTTCCCGTCCCGCAAGATTGAGCCCCAGGGCATAGAGCGTCGGCATGGCTCCCTCCGAAACAGCTTGAAAACGTGACGATGATGATGGAACGATCTTCCACGGAAACGGTGCCGGGGTGCAACGGGTTTCCTGATGATCAATTTGCGGACCACCGAAAGCGTCGCCGCCGATGCGGCATCGCCGGTCGTGCGGCTGGGGCAGCGGCGCGATGCGGGGATCGCGTTCGCCGACATCGTCGGCTACTCGATCCTGATGGGCGTCGATGGCGCGCGCACGCACGCCCGCTGGATGGCGCTGCTGCACGGCACGCTGCGGCCGATGGCGATCCGCTACGGCAGCCAGATCGTGAAATCCACCGGCGACGGCGTGGTTGCCGATTTCCCCGATGCGGCCGCTGCCTTTGCCTGGGCCCAGGCGGTGCAGCGCGCCATGGCGGCCGAGGACCACCCCGATGAGCCGCCGATCGTTTTTCGCCTCGCCATCCACTCGGGCGAGATCTATGCCACGCACGAGGACATCTATGGCGACGCGGTGAACCTCGCCGCGCGCCTGCAGGAGCACGCCCCGCCCGGCGGCATCGTGATGACCGGGACCGCCCGCGATTCGCTCAGCGCACCGCCTGAAATGCAGGACCTCGGCGTGCTGGTCCTGCGCAACATCACCAGTACCGCGCACGCCTATGTGCTGGAGCCGCCCGGGCCGGTGCGGGTGCCGATGCGCGAACCGGAAAGCGGGCTGCCTTCGGTCGCGGCGATGCCGCTCGAGAATCTCGGCGGCGATCCCGCCGACAGCTACTTCGCCGAAGGCGTGCTGGACGACGTGCTGGTCTCACTCGGCGCGCTCCGCGAACTCACCGTGCTGGCACGCGGCGCGACCCTGGGCTGGCGCGGCCGCGCGCACGATCCCCGTACCGTCGGCCGCATGCTGGGCGTGCGATACCTGCTTTCGGGCAGCGTGCGGCGCCATCCGGGCAGGCAGCGCATCAGCGTCGAACTGCGCGAGACCGAGGCCGGCGACTGCCTGTGGTCGGACCGGATCGATGCGGCCGACCACGAACTGTTCGACGTGCAGGACGAGATCGTCGCGCGCGTGGTCGGCGGCATCGCCCCCAGCATCCGCGCCGCCGAACTGCGCCGGGCGCTGCGCCGCCGGCCCGACAGCCTGTCGGCCTATGACCTGACGCTGCGTGCCGTGCACAGCCTGGACCATCTGCGCCACGAGACCTTCGGCACGGCGCGCGATCATCTCGGCCGCGCGCTCGATCTCGATCCGGGCTTCGCGATGGCGGCCGCGCGGGCGTCGCAATGGCACAGCCTGGCGGTCGGCCAGGCCTGGTCGGAACAACCGGAGTCCGACGTGGCCCTTGCCGGGGGCATGGCAGCGCGCGCGATCGACCTCGACCCCGGCAATGCGCTGGGCCTTGCGATGGCGGGCCACTACCGCTCCTACCACCTGCACCAGCCGGAGGCCGCGCTGCCGTTTCTCGAGCGCGCCATCCGGGCCTGCCCGAACCATGCCCTGGCCTGGACCTGGCGCAGCGCGGCCTTGTCCTATCTCGGGCGCGGAACCGAGGCGCTGCCGGTGGCCGAGCGCGGCATGGCGCTGTCGCCACTCGGCCCCGATCGCTATTATTTCCAGTTCTTCGTGGGGCTTGCCCACTACGTGCAGCACGATTTCGCCGCCGCCGCGCGCTGGCTCGGCCTGTCGCTGTCCGACAATCCCGGCTTCACCTCGGCACACCGGTTCCTCGCCGCCGCGCTGGTGGCACTCGGCAACCAGGACGAGGCGGCCCGGGTCGCGGCCCGGATGATGCAGTGCGAGCCGGGTTTCCGCCTCTCGATCTACGAACACGAGCGCGCGCCGCTGATCGAACCGGGCCTGCGGCGCGACCTGATCCGACGGCTGCGGGCGGCCGGCCTGCCGCGATGACGGCGCACCAGGCGTCGCGGCCGCGATGCCGGCAACACGGGAAGGGCGAAGCGGATGGCTGAGCATGGCCTGCTGGGCGGCCCCGCCAACGGCGGCGGCGGGGTGATGGGTCCCGACGGCGCGGTCGGGATGGTCGATGGGGTGATGGTGCTGGGCAAGTCAGCGCCCCGGCCTTCCGGCCTGTCGCCCTGGCCGGACCTGCGCAAGGATTACGGGCCGAACCCTGGCAACGTCACGCCCTCGGCAACCGGCCTGCGGCTCGACCTGCAGGGGCGAAGCCGCATCACGCCCGACCTGCTGCCGGACGGGATCAGCCTCTCGCAGTCGTTCACGACGCCAATCCCCGATCCGCGGAAGCCGTATTTCGGCTGGACCATCACCAACAGCGCGATCGCGGCGGTGGCGGAACTTGCCGGGCATGCGAAGGCAGCCGGCTGGAACAGGAAGGACCTGCTGGCGCCGTGGCCCGGCTATAAGCACCCTGGGGGTGATGCCAGCAAGGACTTCATTGGCGATCCCACCACCCTTTCGCGTGAACTCGCGCTGATGGAGCGGCTGGCCGACTATCGCGATGGCGTGATGGCCGAGGCGCTGGCGCAGCGCGACGGCGTCATCGCCTATTTCCAGGGGCTGGCCGGCTTCACCGCGGCGTCACGGCCGAAAACGACCGAGCTCTGCATCATCGCCAACGCGATCGGGCAGTTCCTGGTGATGTACCACAAGCAGGTCTGGCAGCGGCCGCGCCCCTCCGAACTGTTGCCGTCGCTGATGCCGCCTCTGGATGTGCCGGGCCATGCTGCCTATCCCAGCGGGCACGCGACCGAATCGCACCTGATCGCGCATTTCCTGGGCTTCGTGCTGCCCGCCCAGCATCCAGCCCGCCCCCTGCTGCACCCGCTGGCCGACCGCATCGCCCTCAACCGCGAGGTGCTGGGGTTTCACTACCGCAGCGATTCCGAGGCCGGCGGCGTTCTGGCCTACGAGGCCGCCAGGATCGCGGCGGCGGTCGGCCTGGACAACGACACGCTGCTGGCGGAGACCGCGGCCGCGGCCGCCGGCGAGTGGGCCAAGGGCGCGCAGCCCAGCTGGAAGGCAATCGCGCTCGCGCGCCCCACCAAGCCGTAGCCGGCGCGCCGCTAGCCCTCGGCTTCCAGCCTTGCGATTTCGGCGTCGGAAAAGCCGAAATGGTGCGCGATCTCGTGCACCAGCACGTTGCGCACCAGGCGGGAAAGGTCGTGCCCTTCCTCGATCCATTCCAGCAGGATCGGCTCGCGGAACAGCAGCACCGTCG
>JADYYZ010000300.1 GCA_020853405.1 Acetobacteraceae bacterium | reverse complement strand
GCGTTCAGGTCGGCAAGGCGGGCATTCGCGGCATCCCAGTCAAAGATGCCTCCTCAGCAGGTCCAGCGACTGCCGGATCTGCTCGCGCAGCTGGTCGTTCTCGGCTTTCATGGCCGCTCAGGTAGTCCGGGCGGGGGCGGCCGTAAAGGCCCGGCCGATATGGCCCGGGCCTATTTGCGCCTGGCCCTTGCCACCACGCCCCGTTCCGCCAGCGCCTCCACCTCGGATGGCAGGAACCCGTGATCGGCGAACACGGCGTCGGTGTCCTCGGCGAATTTCGGCGGCGCGCGCCGTGCCCCGCCGGGCGTGCGGCTGAACTTGATCGGCGTGCCGAGGCCACGATACCAGCCGATCTCCACCGCCATGCCGCGATGGCGGGTGTGCGGCTGTTCCATCACCTGGTCGATCGCCAGCACCGGCCCGGCCGGCAGCCCCGCTTGCAGCAGCTTGCGGCTGAGCGCGAAGCCGTCCTCCTCGCCGGTGATCACGGCGATCTCGCCATTCAGCGCCTCGCGGTGGGCAAGCCGGTCGGCGTTGGTCCTGAACCGCGGGTCAGTGCCCAGTTCCGGCCTTCCCAGCACCGTCATCATCTTGCGGAAGGTCGCATCGTTGCCGTTGCCGATGAAGATGTCGCCGGTGCGGGTCGGGAAGGTGTCGTAGGGCGCGATGTTGGGGTGCGCGTTGCCGGTCGGCACCGGGCGCCTGCCGGAAAGGAAGAAGTTCGCCGCCTGGGGGTGCAAGAGCGCCATGCCGCAATCGTGCAGCGTCATGTCGAGGAACTGGCCCTGGCCGCTGGCCTGCCGCTCATAGAGCGCCATCAGGATGCCGATGGCGCTGAACAGGCCGGTGCCGATATCGACCAGCGGCGCGCCGAGCCGCACCGGCCCGCTTTCCCGCGTGCCGTTGATGCTCATCAGCCCGACCATCGCCTGGATGATCGCGTCGTACCCGGGATATGCGCCGAGCGGCCCGTCGGCGCCGAAGCCCGAGACGCGGCAATGGATCAGCCGGGGAAATTTTTCGGCGAGCGTGGCGTAGCCGATGCCCCACTTCTCCATCGTGCCCGGCTTGAAGTTCTCGACCAGCACGTCCGCGCCATCGAGCAGACGCAGCAGCACGAGGCGCCCCTCGGGCCTGGCGAGGTCCAGCGCGATCGCCTTCTTGTTGCGGTTGATGCCGAGATAGTAGCTGGCATCGCGCCCGCCATCCTCGTGGGTGTGGAAGGGCGGACCCCAGTCGCGCACCTCGTCGCCCTGGGGCGGCTCGATCTTGATCACCTCGGCGCCATGGTCGGACAGCACCATGGTGCAGTAGGGCCCGCCCAGCACGCGGGTGAGGTCGATCACTTTCAGGCCGGCCAGCGCGCCGCCGCCCTCGACGGTCGCGGCGATCGGTCCGGGAGTGGGAAGCGCATCGCTCATGCGGCGTGGTCCTTGGCGGTGCGGCCGAAAACGCGGGCGCAGAATTCCGGATAGGTCTCCAGCATCCGGTCGGCGACCGGGCCGCGCAACAGCTGGCGTTCTGCCTCGGTCGGCGGCGGCGTCGCTGCCAGCTCGGCCGGGATGTCGAACGCGAACCCGGTGGCGGCCTTTATGCTCGCCACGCTCTCGCCCGGGTGCACGGAGGCAAGACTGAAGCGGGCGCGGGCGGGGTCGAAGCGGAACACGCATTTGCCGGTGACCAGCGCCTGGGCGTGGCCGCGGCGCCAGACACCGGCGGCCGAGACCCCTGGCGCGCTGACATGCGCGACCTTCTCCACCAGCACGCGCGGGGCGTGCTCCTCGCGGAACAGGATCGTGCGCGCACACGCCATGTACATGAAGGCGCTGCCGAAACTGCCGGGGAAGCGCACCCCCGTGCCTGGCCAGTCGCCGGTGCCGATCAGGTTGAGGTTGGCCTCGCCGTCGATCTCGCCGCCGCCCAGGAAGAACAGGTCGATCCGCCCCTGGCCGGCAAGGTCGAACAGTTCGCGGCCACCCTCGCTGAACGGGTTGCCGGTGCGCAGGTGCAGCTGCGACAGCCGCATCTCCGCCCCCTGCATGATACGCAGCCAGCAGGCGGCCGCCGGGATCGCGCTGGCGGCGCCGACCGCCACGTGCCGGGCCGGTGGCGCAAGCGGGTCGGCGATCAGCCGCGCGATCGCGGTGATCAGGAACTCCTCGGTCGGGATCATTCGGCGGCCCGCGCCGGCGCCTGGCGGACGAAGCGGTCGAGGTAGCGGGCGAACCCCTCGGCGGTGCGGGCGAGTTTCGCGTACTCGGCGAGATGCGCCGCATCGACGCCGTAGCGATCGAGCAGCGCCAGCGGCCAGGCGCCCCGTTCGGCGCGCGCGGCGGCAGTGATGTAGGTGGCGCTGATCACGCCCGGCGCCATCCGCTCGTCCTCCAGCAGGTTGCCGGGGACCAGCTCCTCGAAGGTGGCGAGCGTCGCCGCCGCCGCGTGCGCCATGGTGGCGAGTTCCCGCCGCCGCCCGACCCAAAGGTTGCCTGCCTCGTCGGCCAGCGCGGCATGGATCAGCGCGAAGTCGGGGGAAAGTGCCGGCAGCAGCACGATCGGGTCGGCGCCGTCGGCAAACGGGTTGCCGATCACCTGCCAGTCCGGCCGGTGGGCCAGGATGTCGCTGCCGATGATGCCGCGCAGCGGCATGAACGGCACGCCCTTCTCGGCGGCCTGCAACCTGGTATGGATGGCCGGGCAGGTGGCGTCCTGCACGCTGATCGTGCCTGCCCTGACGGCCCGGGTGAAGTTCGGCGCGAAGCCGTACTCGCCAAGCGTCACGGCGCTGGTCTCGAGCTCGGCGACCAGGCCGGCCCCGATCAGCAGATCCATCGCATAGCCGCCGATCGGCACGCCGACCAGCCTGAGGCGCGTCGCGCCCCGCCGCACGAGTGCCCGCGCAAGGGCGGCGGGGGTCAGCGAATTGTCGGGCGGGATCGCGACCAGCGCGCCGTCGGGAACCCGCGCCGCCAGCGCCTCGATGTCGTCCAGGATGATGGGGTTCATCCCAGCACGCGCGCCAGCAGTTCGGCGCTGCGGCCGTTGGCGATGGTGGCGGCGCGTGCGTCGTAATGCACGCCGTCGATGCG
>JADYYZ010000299.1 GCA_020853405.1 Acetobacteraceae bacterium | reverse complement strand
TCGGCAGCGACATCAACCCGCTGTCGGTGCTGCTGGTGCGCCCGCGGCTCGACCCGCCGCCGCTGGCCGCGATCGCGCGGGCGCTGGCAGCACTGCCCGAGGCGGGCGGGGCGCCGCCGCCGGACGGGCTCGGCGCGTTCTTCCATGCCTCGACGCTTTCGACGCTGGGGGCGCTGCGAAGCCACCTGCTCGAGCATGCTCCGATCGGCGAGCCTGCCCCCGATCCGGTGCTGGACTGGATCAGGATGGTGGCGATCAACCGCCTGACCGGGCACTCGCCGGGCTTCTTCTCGGTCTACACGCTGCCGCCCAACCAGGCGGTCTCGGTCGAGGCGCAGCGAAAGATCAACGAGGCGCGGGGCCAGGTGCCGCCGCCGCGCGACGTGAAGGCGCTGATCCTGCGCAAGAGCCGCGCCCTGCTGAAGGATGGCGCGCCGCCGGAGCATCCGCCGGCACGCCTCATCACTGCCGACAGCACCGCGACCCCCGGCATCGAGAATGCGTCGGTGGCGCTGGTGGTCACCTCGCCGCCGTTCCTCGACATCGTCGATTACGCCGACGACAACTGGCTGCGCTGCTGGTTCGCGGGCATCGACGTGGGAGCGGTTGCGATCGCCCGCCACCGGACCGAGGCCGCCTGGGAAGCGATGGTGCGGGCGACGCTTTCGGAACTGGCGCGCGTGGTCCGCCCGGGCGGCCATGTCGCCTTCGAGGTCGGCGAGGTGCGCAACGGCCGGGTGCTGCTCGAACGCCTGGTCTGGTCGGCGGCGGAGGGCCTGCCCTTCGAGCGGCTGGCGGTGATGGTCAACCGCCAGGACTTCACCAAGACCGCGAACTGCTGGGGGGTCAGCAACAACACGAAGGGGACGAACACCAACCGGATCGTGCTGCTCTGCCGGCACTAGCCGCGCAACGGCCACGGTGCCCTGCGTGGCATCGGTCCATTCTGTCGGGAGGCATCGTGCCATGGCGCTCAATGACCGTCGGCGGTTCGAGTTCGTCTGGGATGCAGGGGCGCTTGCCGCCGCGTTCGGCGTGACGCGCGAGGACGTGCGCGAGTACCTCACCGACGGGCGGCGCGCCTCGTTCATGGTCGAGCGCCGTCTGAAGGCGCTGCTGGGCTGGCAGCTGGCCCCGTCCGAAGGGGCGGCGTTCGACCTGCGGGATCGGCAGGGCGGCTTGTGGGAGGTACGCTCGATCACGGAATCGGGGGTCTATTTCACGCCGTCCAACCAGGTCGGCAGCGGGCGCAGTTTCGACAAGGCCGCGTACATGCGGAAACTGGGCGCACTTTCGGGCTTCATCCTCACCGATATCGTCGATTTCCCGACGGTACGCTGTTTCCGGATCGACGTGG
Organism: Acetobacteraceae bacterium; assembly: GCA_020853405.1. Lineage (GTDB taxonomy): Bacteria > Pseudomonadota > Alphaproteobacteria > Acetobacterales > Acetobacteraceae > JADYYZ01. The sequence goes on along the minus strand of JADYYZ010000299.1, from coordinate 1,243 downwards.
ACATGGTCCTGCGCTGGCAGAAGGCGGGCAGGCTCGGCACCAGTGCGCGCGTGAGCCGCACCAGGTTCCTGACCGACCTCGCGAAGGATGTCAGCTGAGGCGGACCGCCTCAGGGTGGGGCGGGCAGGCCCCATTGCGCAAGCGGGCCGGCGAGCAGGATCGCCCCCCACGCCACCGCGATCGAGGCTGGAACCAGCAGCCAGATCCGGCGCCAGATGGCTCCGGTCGGAATCGCCTCGCCGGCAACCCCGGTGGCCAGCGCGATCACTGGTGGTGCCAGCAGCACCGCGGCACTGCCGCAGAAGTTCTGGATTGCCGGCAGCAGCACGGGGGGTAGCGCGGTGCCGGCGGAAAGCGCTGCCACCAGCGGCATGGTGGCGCTGTTCGAACCGACATTGGTGCCGATGAAGAAGCCGGCAGCACTCGCCAGCACCGGTGCCGCGAACGGGGCGAGCGGGCCGGCCGCCTGCGCAAGACCACCGGCAAGGCTTGCCGCGATGCCCGCGCCGGAAAGCCAGCGCGCGAACACCACGAACAGCAGCATCGCCAAAGCCGGCCGCCGCGCCCGGGCGAGCGCCGCCCGCACGATGCCAAGCGGTGCCGGCCGACGCCCGAGCAGCACGGCCGCGACCAGCACCAGCACGAGCGAGACATGGTTCAGGGCGAAACCCGGCAGGCCCGGCAGCGGGCGCAGCGCGTGCGCGCCGAGCCAGGGGCCGATGCCAGGCAGCAGGCGGCTGCCCATCAGTCCCGCGGTCAGCACCAGGTAGGGGACGGCAGCCCGCCGCGATGCAGGCTCGGCCAGCTGGTCGCGCTGGCGCAGCAGCAGCAGCACCCCGGTCGCGGCAACGCCACACAGTTCTACCGGCAGCACCCGGTGTGCGCCGATCAGCAGCGCCCCGAGTGCGCCGACCCAGCCCGCCTCGGCGAGGCGGACGGCGGCGCGGCCGGGCAGTGCCAGCGCATCGGAAAGCCGCCAGAACAGCAGCAGCATCATGAACAGCCAGGCCGCGGTCAGCCAGGCATTGATGCTGCCCATCGCCTGCACATCGACCCCGGCGAGCGCCGCGCCAAGCACCGTGCCGGGGCCAAGGCCGCCCCAGGGCACCAGCAGCAGCGCGAACAGCCCGACCGCAACCGCTGCCGGCCCGGAAAGCCCGGCCCGGCGCAGCGTGCCGAGCGCGAACACCACACCGACACCGAAGCCGGTGACGCTTTCCAGGAACGGCCCGGCCAGGAAGGC
>JADYYZ010000298.1 GCA_020853405.1 Acetobacteraceae bacterium | reverse complement strand
TCTCCAGCGGATCGAGCATCGCCATCGCGGCGCCCGCCATGGTGAACAGGCGGAACGTACCGATCAGGTTCACGCCGATCACGCGCATGAACAGCTCGGTATCGTGCGGCAGGGGCAACCCGGTCTCGCGATCGCGCGCCACCAGTTTTCGCGCCGGCGCGATGCCGGCACACGCCACCGCCAGCCGCGCCGGTCCGTGTTCGGCGGCGCAGGCCGCGAGTGCCCGCGCCAGCGAGGAATCATCGGTGACGTCGCAGGCCACGAACTGGCCGTCGAGTTCGGCGCCGATCGCCTCGCCCAGGGCTTCGTCGCGATCGAGAATCCCGACCTTCACCCCGCGCGCTGCCAGCAGCCGCGCCGTGGCCGCACCCAGGCCGGAGGCACCGCCGGTGATCACCGCGGGAGTCTCGGGGCCAAGCATCATGGTGTCGGCTCGTCGTGGGTCAGGGTGATGAGTTCGGTGCCTTCCTGCAGCTGCGCACCCGGCTGCACCAGCACCCGCGCCACGGTGCCGTCGGCCGGCGCGGTGATGCGGATCTCGGTCTTCATTGCTTCCAGCACTGCCAGCACCTGGCCGCGCGCCACGCGATCTCCCTCGGCGACATCGATACGGGCAACCAGTGCCGGGATGGGGGCCGCGATGCGCTCGGCAGCCGAGCTGTCGGCGCCGGCCGGCGAATAGGGGTCGATGCGGCGCAGGTGGTACGGGAACGGATCCCCCTCCATCGTCACCTGGAAGTCATCGCCGTCGCGAAGGACCTGCGCGCGCAGATTGACCGGCTCGCTTCGATCGCCGATGCGCAGTAACAGGCTGATCGGCGAGAGGCCGCCGCCGGCCCCGAGAAAATCGGCGAGCGAGCCGTCGGGCATGACCAGGCGCGTCAGGCCGCCAGGATTCGGAATTGTCACGACCTCGATCGTGCGGCGGTCGGTGCTGAACAGCGTCCGCTCACGCGCGCGCCCATGCAGGCGGAACCCGCGCAGCCAGCGCCAGGGCGAATCGCCATCCGCCTCCGTGCTCGCGCGATTGACACGCTCGAAGCGCGATTCAAGGTCCTCGCCATCGCGCCAGATCTCATTGCTGGTGCCGGCGGCGAGCGCGGCCAGGAATGGCGTGGCGGGTGGCGGCGGCAGCAGGTCGGGCAGGTGGCGCGCGATGAAGCTGGTATCGAGGTCGGAGTCCGCGAAGGCAGGGTGCGCGACGATCCGGCGCAACAGTTCCAGGTTGGTGGCGGGGCCGAGCAGCGCGGTTGCCGCCAGCGCCTCGCCCAGCTGCTGGCGGGCCGTGTCACGATCCGCGCCGTGCACCACGAGCTTGGCGATCATGCTGTCGTAGTGCGGCGTCACGCTGTCGCCGGCGCGCACACCGGTCTCGATGCGCGCGCGATGCTCCGGCAGGTGCAGTGCGGCGATCCTGCCGGTGCTGGGCCGGAAATCCTGGCGCGGCTCCTCGGCGCACAGCCGCACCTCGATGGCGTGGCCGTGCGCGACCAGGCGATCCTGGCCGGCAGGCAGGCGCTCGCCGGCGGCGATGCGCAACTGCGCCTCGACCAGGTCGATGCTGTACACCTCCTCGGTGACCGGGTGTTCGACCTGCAGACGGGTGTTCATCTCCATGAAGTAGAAGGCTGGGTCGGCGCCGCTGCCCTCGGCGATGAACTCCACCGTGCCGGCATTGACGTAGCCGCAGGCTTCGGCCGCGGCGATCGCGGCGGCATGGATCATCTCGCGCGTCGCATCGGAAAGCCCGGGTGCGGGTGCCTCCTCGATGATTTTCTGGTGGCGGCGCTGGATCGAGCAGTCGCGCGTGCCAAGATGCACCACGTTGCCGTGCGCGTCGGCCAGGATCTGCGCTTCGATATGGCGCGGGCGCTGGAGGTATTTTTCGACCAGCACGCGGCCGTCGGCGAATGCGGCCTCGGCCTCGCGCCGGGCGGCGGCGAGGGCGGCGGCGAAGTCCTCGGTGTGGTCGACCGCGCGCATGCCGCGGCCGCCGCCGCCGGCGCTCGCCTTGATCATCACCGGAAAGCCGATGCGCGCTGCCTCGTGCGCGAGCAGCGCGTCGGACTGGTCCTCGCCGTGATAGCCGGGCACAAGCGGCACGCCGGCCGCCTGCATCAGACGCTTCGCCTCGGCCTTGCTACCCATCGCGCGCATCGCGCTGGCGGGGGGGCCGACAAAGACGATGCCGGCCGCGTCGCACGCCTCGACGAAGGCCGGGTTCTCGGACAGGAAGCCGTAGCCGGGGTGGATCGCCTCGGCGCCGGCCGCCCTTGCCGCCTCGATCAGGCGATCGATCCGCAGGTAGCTGTCACGCGCGGGCGCCGGGCCGATCGCCACCGCCTCGTCGGCCATCGTCACGTGCATCGCGCCGGCGTCCGCCTCGCTGAACACCGCAACCGTGCGGATGCCAAGGCGCTTGGCCGTGCGCATCACGCGGGCGGCGATCTCGCCGCGGTTGGCGACGAGGAGTTTCCTGAACACTACATGCGGAACACGCCGAAGCGTGTTTCCCCGATCGGTGCGTTGAGCGAGGCGCTGATGGCAAGCCCCAGCACGTCGCGGGTCTGGGCGGGCTCGATGATGCCGTCGTCCCACAGCCTGGCGGTGGCGTAGTGGGGATCGCCCTCGCGCTCGTATTTCTCACGGATCGGTGCCTTGAAGGCGGCCTCGTCGGCCTCGCTCCAGTGCTTGCCCTGGGCCGCGAAATTGTCGCGCCGGATGGTGGCGAGCACCGAGGCGGCCTGCTCGCCGCCCATCACGCTGATGCGGCTGTTGGGCCAGGCGAACAGGAAGCGGGGGGAGAAGGCGCGCCCGCACATGCCGTAGTTGCCGGCGCCGAAACTGCCGCCGATGATCACCGTGAACTTCGGCACCTGGCTGGTGGAGACGGCGGTGACCAGTTTCGCGCCGTCCTTGGCGATGCCGCCTGCTTCGTATTTCTGGCCGACCATGAAGCCGGAGATGTTCTGGAGGAACACCAGGGGCATCTTCCGCTGGCTGCAGAGTTCGATGAAGTGCGCGCCCTTGAGCGCGGATTCGCTGAACAGGATGCCCTGGTTCGCCAGGATGCCGACCGGATAGCCCCAGATGTGCGCGAAGCCGCAGACCAGCGTGCTGGCGTAGCGAAGCTTGAACTCGTCGAACTCCGATGCATCGACGATGCGCAGGATCACCTCGCGCACGTCATAGGGGCGGCGCAGGTCGGTGCCGACGATGCCGCCGAGTTCGGCGGCGTCGTATTTCGGGGGCGCGGGCGGGCGCAGCGCCAGCTCCACGCGCTTCACGCGGTTCAGGCTGGCGACGATTTTCCGCACCAGGCCCAGCGCATGGAAGTCGCTGGCGGCCAGGTGGTCGGCGACGCCCGAGACGCGGGTATGCAGGTCGCCGCCGCCGAGTTCCTCGGCGCTCACCACCTCGCCGGTCGCCGCCTTCACCAGCGGCGGGCCGCCCAGGAAGATGGTGCCCTGGTCGCGCACGATGATGCTTTCATCGCACATCGCCGGCACATAGGCGCCGCCCGCCGTGCAGCTGCCCATCACCGCGGCGATCTGCGGGATGTTGCGGGCGGAGAGGTTGGCCTGGTTGAAGAAGATTCGGCCGAAATGCTCGCGGTCGGGGAAGATCTCGTCCTGGTTCGGCAGGTTCGCGCCGCCGGAATCCACCAGATAGATGCAGGGAAGGTGGTTCTGCAGCGCGATCTCCTGCGCGCGCAGGTGCTTCTTGACGGTGACCGGATAATAGGTGCCGCCCTTCACGGTCGCATCGTTGGCGACGATCACGCACTCCTGGCCGCTGACGCGGCCGATGCCGGTGATGATGCCGGCCGCCGGCACCTCGTTGCCGTACATGTTGTTGGCGGCGAGCGGCGAAAGCTCCAGGAAGGGGGAACCCCGATCGAGCAGGTTCTCGACCCGCTCGCGCGGCAGCAGCTTGCCGCGGGCCAGATGGCGCTTGCGCGACGCCTCGGGCCCGCCAAGGGATGCGCGCCTGGTCTCCTCGCGCAGTTTCGCGACCAGCGCCGCCATCGCCGCCTGGTTGGCGGCGAATTCGGCGCCGGTGGGATCGACCGAGGAGGAAAGGACGCTCACGCCGTCTCGCGGAACAGTTCGCGGCCCACCAGCATGCGCCGGATCTCGGAGGTGCCGGCGCCGATCTCGTACAGTTTGGCGTCGCGCAGCAGGCGCCCGGCCGGGTAGTCGTTGATGTAGCCGTTGCCGCCCAGCAGCTGGATCGCATCGAGCGCCATCCGGGTCGCCGCTTCCGAGGTATGCAGGATCACGGCCGCTGCGTCCTTGCGCGTGACGCGGCCGGCATCGCAGGCCCTTGCGACCGCATAGGCGTAGGCGGCGCCCGCGGAAAGGCTCGCATACATGTCGGCGAGCTTGGCCTGCACCAGCTGGAACTCACCGATCGGCTGGTCGAACTGGCGGCGTTCGTGCACATAGGGAAGCACCACGTCCATGCAGGCCTGCATGATCCCGACCGGGCCGGCGGCCAGCACCGCGCGCTCGAAATCAAGTCCGCTCATCAGCACCCTGACGCCGCGGTTCAGCTGGCCGAGCACGTTCTCCTCCGGCACCTCGCAATCCTCGAACACCAGCTCGCTGGTCGGGCTGCCGCGCATGCCGAGCTTGTCGAGTTTCTGGGCGGGACGGAATCCCTGGAAACCGCGCTCGACGATGAAGGCGGTGATGCCCTTCGGCCCCGCGGCCGGGTCGGTCCTGGCATAGACCACCATGGTCTCGGCGTAGTGGGCATTGGTGATCCAGAGTTTGGTGCCGTTCAGAAGATATCGGTCGCCCTTCTTCTCGGCGCGCAGCTTCATGCTGACCACGTCGCTGCCCGAACCCGGCTCGCTCATGGCAAGCGCGCCCAGATGCTCGCCCGAGATCAGTTTCGGCAGGTATTTCCGCTTCTGGTCGGGGGTGGCGTTGAGTTTGATCTGGTTGATGCACAGGTTGCTGTGCGCGCCGTAGGAAAGCCCGACACTGGCGCTGGCGCGGGAGAGCTCCTCCATCGCCACGCAGTGCGCCAGGTAGCCCATGCCGCTGCCCCCGTACTCCTCGTCCACCGTGATGCCGTGCAGGCCGAGCGCGCCCATCTCGGGCCACAGGTGGCGGGGGAACTCGTCGGTGCGGTCGATTTCGGCGGCGATCGGGGCAACCCTGGCGGCGGCGAAATCGCGCACGCTGTCGCGCAGCATGTCGATCTCGGGGCCGAGGCCGAAGTCCAGCATGGGCGGGCGGTTGGGCAGCATGCGGGGCTCCCGGTTGGTTGCGCATCAAAGCGGTGCCGCGCCTGCGTGGTCAATCGCCGTCGCGTGCCTGTTGCGCCGCAGCAAATCATCGCCCTGCCACGGATGAGGTTGCCCCAGGCGCGCCGGCCGCGCATAACATCGTGGCGCCTGGCCACAAGGGCGCATGGGCGTTTGCAGGGACGCAGTTTGCGGGGGCATCGTCGGGTGCGGGAAACCACGCCGATCCTGGAGGCGGAGACGATCAGCCTGCGCTTCGGCGGCGTGCGGGCACTCACCGAGGTGAGTTTCCACGTCCGGCCAGGCGAGCTGTTCAGCATCATCGGCCCGAACGGGGCCGGCAAGACCAGCATGGTCAACTGCATCTCCGGCCGCTACCGCCCGACCGCCGGCCGGCTGCTGTTCAAGGGCCAGGAGATCACCCGGCTCGCGCCGAACCGGCGGGCCGCGCTCGGCATCGGCCGGACCTTCCAGAACCTCGCGCTGTTCGGCCACATGACGGTGCTGGACAACATCATGGTCGGCCGCCACCACCTGCTGCGGAACAACTTCCTCAACGGCATGCTGTACTGGGTCGGCGGCGCGCGGCACGAGGAGCTGGAGCATCGCCGCGCGGTCGAGGAGATCATCGACTTCCTCGAGATCCAGCACGTGCGCAAGGCGCACGCGGGCACCCTGCCGTACGGCATCCGCAAGCGCGTCGAGCTCGCGCGCGCGGTGGCACTGAAGCCGGAGCTGATCCTGCTCGACGAGCCGATGGCGGGCATGAACCTCGAGGAGAAGGAGGACATGGCCCGCTTCATCGTCGACCTCAACGAGGAGTGGGGGATGACGGTGATCATGATCGAGCACGACATGGGCGTGGTGATGGACATCTCGCACCGCGTCATGGTGCTGGATTTCGGCCGCCGGATCGCCGAGGGCACGCCCGACGAGGTGCTGGCCGATCCGCACGTGCGCAAGGCGTATCTGGGCGAGGTCGACGAGGCGGCCCCCGAGCCCGGCGCATCGGCGGTCACGGCATGACCTACCCGGACGCCGCGACCTTCGACACCCTGCCCAAGCTGCTGCGGCTGCACGCGCGCGAGCACGCCCACGAGGTGGCGATGCGCGAGAAGGATTTCGGCATCTGGCGCAGCCTGAGCTGGGCCGACTGCCTCGTGCGCACCCGTGCCATCACGCTCGGGCTCGATGCGCTCGGCGTGCAGCCGGGCCACGTGGTGGCGCTGATCGGTGACAACCGCCCCGACTGGGTGATGGGCGAACTCGCCGCGCACGCGCTCCGCGCCATGACGCTCGGCATCTACCGCGACGCGCTGGACGACGAGGTTGCCTACCTGATCGCGCACGCCGATGCCGAGGTCGTGCTGGCCGAGGACGAGGAGCAGGTGGACAAGCTGCTCGGCCTTGGCGAGCGCATCCCGACGGTACGGCACATCGTCTTCAGCGACCCGCGCGGCATGCGCAAATATGCCGATCCGCGGCTGCTGGCGCTGTCCGAGCTGGTGGCACGGGGCGAGCGCGCGCACGCGGCCGACGCAGCGCGGTTCGACCGTCTGGTCGATGCGACCGACGGCGCGGAGGTCGCCATCCTGTGCACCACCAGCGGCACCACGGCCCGGCCGAAGCTCGCGATGCTGACTTCGGCCGCGCTGATCCGCCACGTGCACGCCTATCTCGGTGCCGACCCGAAGTCGGATGCCGACGAATATGTCTCGGTGCTGCCGCTGCCCTGGATCATGGAGCAGATCTACGCGCTCGGCTTCGCGCTGGTCAGCCGGATGAAGGTGAACTTCGTCGAGGAACCCGAGACGATGATGGCCGATTTCCGCGAGATCGCGCCGACCTTCGTGCTGTTCGCGCCACGCCTGTGGGAGGCGATCGCCGCGGACGTGCGGGCGCGCATGATGGATGCCTCTCCGCTCAAACGGAAACTGTTCGATCTCGGCATGAAGGCGGGGCTGGCAGCGCTCGATTGCGGCAGGCGCTCGCACGTCGCCGACCAGCTGCTGCTGCGCAGCCTGCGCGACCGGCTCGGCTTCACCCGCCTGACCTCGGCCGCCACCGGCGGCGCGGCGCTGGGGCCCGAGACGTTCCGCTTCTTCCTGGCGCTCGGCGTGCCGCTTCGCCAGCTCTACGGCCAGACCGAACTGCTCGGCGCCTATACGCTGCACCGGCCGGGCGAGGTCGATTTCGACAGCGTCGGCGTGCCGTTCAACGACCAGGTCGAGGTGCAGGTCGTCGATCCCGACCCGAACGGCGTCGGCGAGATCATCACCCGCCACCCCAACATGTTCAGCGGCTATTTCCGTGCCGCCGACGATGCATCGGACATTCGCGACGGCTGGCTTTTTACCGGCGATGCCGGCTACATGAAGGACGGCAGGCTGGTGGTGATCGACCGCATCAAGGACATCGCAACGACCTCGGGCGGGGAGCGCTTCAGCCCGCAATATATCGAGAACAAGCTGAAGTTCAGCCCCTATGTCGCCGAGGCGGTGATCCTGGGCCACCAGCGCCCGCACCTGGCGGCGATGATCTGCATCCGCTTCCCGATCGTCGCCAAGTGGGCCGAGAAGAGCCGCATCGCCTTCACCACCTATTCCGACCTTGCTGCCAAGCCCGAGGTCTATGACGTGCTGAAGCAGGAGGTCGAGCAGGTGAACGCCGCGCTTCCCCCGGCCAGCCGCATCCGGAAATTCCTGCTGCTGTACAAGGAACTGGATGCCGATGACGAGGAACTGACCCGTACCCGCAAGGTTCGCCGCAGCGTCATCAGTCGGAAATACGCCGACATCATCGAGGCGATCTATTCGGGTGCCGAGCGGATCCCGGTCGATACCACGATCCGCCTCCAGGATGGCGGCAGCCAGCGCATCCGTACGGTGCTGCGGGTGGTCGATCTGGGCGCCGGGGCAGCCGTGCGGCGGGAGGCGGCATGAACGCGGCGCTGCTGTTCCAGCTGGTGCTGAACGGGCTGATCGTCGGCGCGCTCTATGGCGTGGTCGCGATGAGTTTCGTGCTGATCTACAAGGCAAGCCAGGTGGTGAACTTCGCCCAGGGCGAGTTCCTGCTGATCGGCGCCTGGGCCTGCTGGTGGCTGCTGAGCGAATTCCACCTGCCCTTCGTGCTGGGCTTTCTGGTCACGCTGGTGTTCATGATGGTGTTCGGCCTGGTGCTGCAGGTGGTGGTGCTGCGGCCGCTGATCGGCGAACCGGTGATCAGCGTGATCATGGTCACGATCGGGCTTTCGATCTTCTTCCAGGCGCTGATGAAATGGATGTTCGGCGTGTTCGCCCAGCCCTACCCGGAAATCTTCCCGGTGGCGCAGGTCGATGTGTTCGGGCTTCAGGTGCAGACCGCCTATCTGATGAGCCTCGCGATCAGCCTGCTGATCATGGCGGGGTTCGGCGTCTTCTTCCAGTACAGCAAGCACGGCCTGGCGATGCGGGCTACCGCCTTCGACCAGCAGGTCGCGCAGTCGCTGGGCATCTCGGTGCGGCAGATGTTCGCGCTGTCATGGGCGATCTCGGCCGTGGTCTCCGCGGTGGCGGGGGTGGTGGTGGGCGTGGTGAACGGGGTTTCCAGCGCGCTTTCGTTCTACGGCATCAAGGTGTTCCCGGCGGTGATCCTGGGCGGTCTCGACAGCGTCGTCGGCGGCGTGGTGGGCGGGGTGATCGTCGGCGTGCTGGAGAATGTCGCCCAGTTCGTCGATGCGGAGTTCCTGAACTGGGGCAACATGTTCACCATCGCCCCCTTCTACGTGCTGATCCTGATCCTGATGATCCGGCCCTATGGGCTGTTCGGCACCAGGGACATCGAGCGTGTGTAGGGCACACGGGCGGGCGCGCGCCCGATGACCGCACTGACTCCCGCCGGTGACTTCCGCGAGAGCTATCGCGCCGATACCACGCTGTTCCCGACCCGCAACAGCCTGGCCGCCTGCCTGCTTGGCATCGCACTGGTGGCGGCAAGCCCGCTCGTTCTCGACCGCTACTGGCTGAACCTGCTGATCAATATCGGCTTCCTTGGCATCGCGGCACTCGGCCTCAACATCCTGGTCGGCTTCACCGGCCAGATCTCGATCGGGCATGCCGCCTTCTTCGGGGTGGGTGCCTTCGCCTCGGCGCTGTTCGTCAAGCACGGCGTGCCGGTGCTGGCGGCGATCCCGCTGGCGGGCTTCGTCACCACCGCGGTCGGCATGGTGTTCGGCCTGCCGGCGGCGCGGCTGAAGGGGCTGTACCTTGCCATCGCGACCCTGGCGGCGCAGTTCATCCTGGAGGATTTCTTCGCCCGTGCCCGCTGGTTCACCGGCGGCGTCGCCGGCACCATCACCGAGCCGCCCGAGCTCCTGGGCTTGCGCTTCGACAGCAACGAGACCTACCTCTATGTCGTGCTGTTCTGGGTGGTGGTGATGTATGTGGCCGCCGCCAACCTGATGCGAAGCCGTGACGGGCGGGCGCTGGTCGCCGTGCGCGACCACTATCTCAGCGCCGAGATGATGGGCATCAACCTCACGAAGTACCGCACCTTGTCGTTCGGCATCTCGTCATTCTATGCCGGCGTCGGCGGCGGGCTCTATGCGCACTATCTGCTGTTCGTCTCGGTCGAGGCGTTCACCATCCTGTTCTCGATCCAGTTCCTGGCGATGGTGATCATCGGCGGCCTGGGCAGCGTTTCGGGCTCGCTGATGGGCACCGCCTTCATGGTGCTGCTGCCCGAGGTCGTGCAGTGGGGCGGCGACCTGCTGGCGGGAAGCCCGATCGACCGGGCATTGAACCTTGGCGGCGGCATCGCATACCTGCGCGAGATGGCGATCGGGGCGGCGATCATCCTGTTCCTGATTTTCGAGCCTGATGGCCTCGCGCATCGCTGGCAGCTGGTGAAAGCGTACTGGAAACTGTACCCGTTCTCGCACTGAGCAAAACTGGGGAGGAAGAATCATGAGGCTTCGACATACGCTGCTGGCGGCGGCCGCGTTCGCTGCACTTGCCCTGCCGGCCGGGGCACAGCAGCGCATTCCCGTGGGCCATCTGCAGGACCTGACCGGTGCCACCAGTGACGTCGGCAAGCCGTATGCCGAGGGCGTGGCCGATGCGCTGGCCTGGGTGAACGCCACCCGCAACGGTGTCGCCGGCCGCCAGCTCAACGTGCTGGCGTATGACTATGGCTACCAGGCGCCGCGCGCCATCGCCCAGTACCAGGCCTGGACCAGCCGCGACCGCGTGGTCGCGATCCAGGGCTGGGGCACCGCGGACACCGAGGCGCTGACCCAGTTCGTCACCCGCGACCGCATCCCCTACATCTCGGCATCCTATTCCGCCGCACTGACCGACCCGGCCGGCAAGGCCCGGCCCGACAGCAAGCCCGCCCCCTTCAACTTCTTCTACGGCCCGAGCTATTCCGATGCGGCCCGT
>JADYYZ010000297.1 GCA_020853405.1 Acetobacteraceae bacterium | reverse complement strand
CAGGCGTCGATGACAACCACGACGATCTCGTGATGGTGATCAAGATCTCCGGCGGCAGCATCACCCAGGTGCCCGAGCCCGCGACGCTCGGCCTGCTGGGCGCCGGCCTGCTTGGCCTCGGCCTCGCCGCTCGGCGGCGCCGCAAGGCCTGATCGCCTTTCCGACACCCTGTCGGAATTCTTGACAGGCTGACCTGACCGAGAGCGGGGGCGGCACCGGCAACGGTGCCGCCCCTTCGCTTTTGCGACCGCGCCCTTGCAGGCAAGATGCCAATATCCACTATTTTTTGGTAGGATGGCACCAGCAGGGTCTTGCCATGCCCAGGAACACCTCGATCTCCCTCGGCGACCACTTCGTGGCGTTCATCGACGCCCAGGTCGCCCAGGGTCGCTACGGCTCGGCCAGCGAGGTCGTGCGCGCCGGGCTGCGTCTGCTGGAGGAACACGAAGCCAGGCTCGCCGCCTTGCGCGCCGCGCTGATCGAGGGCGAACGCAGCGGGCCCGCGGAACCGTTCGACTTCGATGTCTTCCTGCGAGCCAAGCGGAGTGCCGCTGCTGAATGAGAGGCTGCCGCCTTTCTCCAGCTGCGCGGCAGGATATCGAGGACATCTGGACCTATACGGTGCGCACGTGGGGCGCGGCGCAGGCCGAGCGGTATCTGGTTGCCATCCGCGACGCCTGCCAGGCCCTGACCGATGGCCGGCGCCAAGGCCGCGCCATCGACGACATTCGGCCCGGATACCGGAAACTCCCCGTCAGATCGCATGCGCGCCGACCAGCTCGCGGAAACGCTACGCTACCTGGAGGGCCTGCCGCTCGCCACTTTCGATGCCGCCCTGGCCGGCGCCGCGGCGGCCGAGCAGCTGGGTTCCGGCGCCATTTGCCCGCCCGGCATCTGATCCGCGCCTGGCAGCCTGCGCCGCTCGCCGGAGGAAGTGCTCCGGCGGGCCGGCACCCGCATGGATAGCACCTGGCGCCGTCAAAACGATTGTTTTGTCGAAAAACTTGACAGGCTGGCAACATGATTTGATCACGCACAGATAAGAGATTGAATCACAACGCTTACCAGGAATGGCATCGGTCTTGCCTGATACAACCTGAAGCCGCCGCACCATCGCAGAGCCGGCCAATGCAGGAGTAACGAGACGTGAAGACCCTTCTTCTGGCCGGCACCGCCGCTGCCCTTCTGGCCTTCGGCGCCACCGGCGCCCAGGCCGGCCTGATGACCCTTTCTCCCGGCACCAGCGGCTCGATGACCTTCGGCGACGTGCCCGGCGCCGGCACCAACCAGGCGCTGCCGCCGCTGTTCGGCATCCCCGACACCGGCAACGGCTATGGCTGGTACGGCGCGATCGTCACCGGCACCGCCGGCGCCACCTACACCTACGACGTGTTCGGCGCCGAGGCCGGCTTCCACAACCGCTTCAGCGTCGACGGCAGCACCGTCTACACGCACGGCGGCGGTGACAACCTGAGCCCGGCCTCGATCAAGGCGACCTACACCGGCTCGACGCTGAACTTCAGCTTCCTGACCAACACCACCAACAGCGGCCTGCCTGCCTCGACGCTGATCACCAACGACCTGTCGGCGACCGGCAACACCAACAACACGCTGAGCAACCGGCCGAACTTCTTCTCCAGCTTCGACCTGTATGCCAGCACCGCCGGCACCAACCCGCAGACCGGCGATGTGCTGTGGCTGTTCCTCGATGACAGCAACACGATCGACGACAACCACGACGACCTGGTGGTGCGCATCACCGCGCACCTGGCCCCGGTGCCCGAGCCTGCTTCGCTGGGCCTGCTGGGCGCCGGCCTGATCGGCCTGGGCGTGGCCTCGCGCCGTCGGCGCAAGGCCTGATCCGGCTCTCAGCCGGACCTTGGGGGGAGGCCGGCTGAAACCCGATCCTTGGGGGAGCGATCGGGGGACGGAGGGGCGGCATCGGCAACGGTGCCGCCCCTGTTTCTCGCCACCAAGCTACCACCCGGGAACTCGTTTCCTGCCGCTCCGGCAAAAGACAGGTGGCCGCGTGGCATGCCTGAAGATGTTGAAAGGCCGGTAAGCCTCCGGTGGTACCGGATCGCCCCGGAAAATCCCGAGTCGCTGGCGCATGCGCCCGGTGCAGGAGTGTGACTGACGTGAAGACCCTTCTCCTGGCTGGTGGCGCTGCTGCCCTTCTTGCCCTCGCAACCCCGGCCGCAGAGGCCGCCCTCGTGCTGTCGGGCGGCACGGCCGGCACGATTCCCGGCGCCAGCGTCAGTAACGAGGCACTGCGCCCGGTTGCCAGCGGCGGTCTCGGCTTCACCAACCCGACCGGCGGCTTCTATGGCGCCGAGGTCCGGACCACCGAGGCCGGCACGCTCACCTTCGAGTTCCTGGGCTTCGACGCCGGCGCCAACAACGTCTTCACTGTCACCGGCGGCGGCAGTTTCAGCACCAACGGCTACCGCGCCCTGCCCGGCAATGCCGGCGTGGTCACCAGGTTCGACCCGGCCGGCCTGTTGGCGTCCTTCACGCTGGGCGTCGGCGCCGGCACGACTCTGGTGCCGTTCGGGTTCACCAGCGATATCGAGGCCCCAATGCTCGGCGTGAGCAACGGCAGCAACCCGGTCGAGCCGGCGCTGCCGGACTACGCGCTCAATTTCTTCGCCACCTTCAACGGCCCCGGCAGCCTGGCCGGGGATGGCGGCCGCGCCGGTGACGCGCTCTATCTGTTCCTGGACGATACCGGCGGCACGCAGCTCGTGCGCCAGGGCCGCCGCAGCGTGCGCGTGCGCGACGACGACAACCACGACGACATGGTGATCCGCATCAGCTTCACGCCGGCCCCGCCGGTAGGCGTGCCCGAACCGGCCACGCTTGGGCTGCTGGGGGCTGGCCTCGCGGGCTTCGGCCTGGCCCGTTTCGTGCGCCGCCGCCGGCGGGGTTGACCGCCGGTGGGGCTGGCCGGTGATGGGGCTGGCCGGGGGCTACGCCCCTGCCCGTGCCTCGATCAGGGCGGCATGGGCCTGGAACATCGTCTCCTCGCCGTACTCCTGCTCCGCCTTCGCCCGGTTGGCCGCGCCCAGCCGCGCCCGCAGGCCGGCATCCGCCAGCAGCTTCCGCAGCGCCTCAGCCAGGGCCGCTTCGTCCAGCGCCGCCAGGAACGGCGCCTGGCCGGGCGCCAGCATGGCCCGCACGTCGCCGACATCGGTCGCGGCAACCGCCCGGCCGCTCGCCATCGCCTCCAGCACCGAGAACGGCATCTGTTCCGTATCCGATGACAGGGCGAAGACGTCGAAGGCCCGATAGGCAGCGGCAGGGTCGGGCACGTGGCCCAGGAAGCGTACGCGCGTCGCGATACCGAGCGAGGCGGCGAGCTGTTCGAGCATCCCTTGCTCAGCCCCGTCGCCGATCACCGCCAGGCGCCAGGGCTGGTTGATCAGCGCGCAGGCACGCAGCAGGCGGGCCAGGTTCTTCTCGGCCCGCAGCTTCGCCACAGTGCCGATCAGGGGGCCTTCACCCGGCACGTCGATCGTGGCGGGCGGCCCTTCGGGTGTGAATCGCCGCAGGTCCAGGCCGTTCGGGATGTAGTGCAGGCGCGCCGGCGGCAGCCGCCACAGGTCGCGCGCATGGCCCAGCAGTTTCAGCGACGGCAGCACCACCTCGCTGCGGCGCAGGATCAGCCGCCTGGCCAGCACCCGGCGACGCTTCTGGCCCTGCGCCTCGTCGGGGCCGAACCCGTCCTCGGTATGGATGTGACGCAGGCCTGGGATGGTGCGCGCCACCGCCACCCAGTCGAAACTGCCCCAGTTGCTGGTTACCAGCACGTCAGGGGAAAGCGCTGCCAGCGCGCGACGGATCTTCCAGAGCCGGTACGGCCCCTCGCCTTTCGCCACTGGTGCGGGCAGAAGGGTCAGTGGCACGTGCGCGCCGATCCGTTCCGCGCAGTCGGTGCGGCCATCGAGCGAGATCACCCCATGCCGCCAGCGCGGGCCGAAGCGGTTCGCCAGCGCGGCAAAGCGCACCTGCGCGCCGCCGATCGCGAAGGTCGGGAAGACATGGAGCAGCAAGGGAGGCGGAGCCGAAGGCGATGAGGCCGTCCCGTTCACGCCCACCCTGCCCCCGCGCGATACCGTTCCGCCTGCTGCCCGCTGCCCTGCTGCTGCTTGTGGCGCCCGTTGTGGCGTCCGTTGTGGCGCCCGTTGTGGCGTCCGCCGCATCCGCCGCCACGCTGGAGGTCGGGCCGGGAAGGATGCTTGCCGTGCCCAGCGCCGCCGCCGCCGTCGCCCGGCCCGGCGATCGGGTGCTGATCGCGCCCGGCCGCTACCGCGACTGTGCGATCTGGCGGACCCCCGACATCACCATCGAAGCCGCACCCGGCGGCGAGGTGGTGGTGTTCGGCCCCGTCTGCGCCGACAAGGCGCTGTTCGTGGTTGCCGCACCGCGCATCACGATCGCCGGCATCACCTTCACCGGCGCCCGTGCCACCCCCGGCAACGGCGCCGGCATTCGCGCCGAAGGTGGCGACCTGGTCATTCGCCGGTCGCGCTTCCTGGACAACCAGAACGGCATCCTGGCCGCTGCCCTTCCGGACAGCAGCCTGCACGTCGAGGACAGCGTCTTCATCGGCAACGGCGCACGGATCGGCGACTGCGCGCATGGGCTTTATGCCGGCGCGCTGGCGCTGCTTCGCATCAGCGCCTCGCATTTCGAGGCAACGCGCGCCTGCCATCACGTGAAGTCACGCGCCCGGCGGACAGAGATCATCGAGACCACGATCCTGGATGGCGAGGAGTCGCGGTCGAGCTACCTGGTCGATATTCCGGATGGCGGCGACCTGCTGCTGGCGCGCAGTACGCTGCGCAAGGGGCCGGCTTCGGCCCAGCGGGCGGTTGCGGTGGCAATCGGGGCCGAGGGCGTGCGCCAGCCCACCACCATGCTGCGCATCGAAGGCAACGATTTCGCCAACCTCCAGCGGGACAGCACGGTGTTCGTGTGGAACCGGACCAGGACGCCGGCGGAGCTGGTGGGAAACCGGCTGCACGGCCGGGTGGTACCCCTGCGCGGGCCGGGCACGGTGCGCTGAACGATGAATCATCAGCCGGCCGTCCCTGCCAGCAGCGCCCCGGCCAGGCCGGCGACGCGCCGGGCGTTGCCGGCCCAGGTGCGGTCCTTGGCAATGATCTCGGCCCGGGCGGCGGCGCCCAGCCTGGCCCGCAGCACCGGGTCGGTCACCAACCGCATCACCGCGGCCCACATCGCTCCCCTGTCGGCGGGGTCGAACAGCAGAGCGGTCTCTCCGTGGCGCAGCACCTCGCGCAGGTTCGGCTGGTCGGGGGCGACGATGGCCCGGCCGGCCGCCATGTATTCGAACACCTTCAGCGGCGACGCATAGGGCACCGAGGCCGGCTGCAACGCGATGTCGAAGCCGGCCACGTGACCCGGAATCGCGTCGCGAAGGGCAAGGCCGGTGAAGGTGACGCGATCGGTGATGCCGAGTTCGGCGGCGAGTTTTTCCAACCCCGGGCGGGCCTGGCCTTCTCCCACCACCTTCAGCGCCAGGCGCTGCGGCCCCTGCCAGGCAGCAATAGCGCGCACCACCCCATCGAGCCCATGCCAGTCGCGCACGAAGCCGACGAAGCCCAGCGTCAGGGTCTCGGCCTCCGGCCCGGACTGGCGGGCTGCCGCCTCGGCCGGGAATTCGGCGAGGTCGATGCCGTTGGGAATCACCTCGATACGATCCGGCGCCGCCCCGCCCGCCCGCACATACCCCGCCAGCACGTCGCTTACCGGCAGCACCCGCGCGCCGCGGCGCCAGACATAATTCTCGCTCCAGCGGGCGAGCCGGCGAAGGCTGAGATTGCCATAGCGCGTGCGTTCGTCGGCCAGCGGCGCGTTGACCTCGACCAGGAAGGGCAGATGGCGGCGGCGGGCCAGCCAGGCACCGGCCAGGAAGAACAGGTTGTAGCGCTCGTACAGCACATCGGGCCCGAAACCGGCCGCCGCCCGGGCCAGCCGGCGATAGGCCGGGATGTTGTAGGCCAGTTCCATGAGCTCGGTGGCAAACGCCGGCAGCAGGCGGCGAAGCTGCACGATCAGCTTGTTCTCGCCGCCGAAGCCCGCCTTGGCATAGCCCGAGGGGCCGACCACCAGCACCTCGTGCCCCTCGGCGCGAAACGCCGCGACCAGGGCTTCCAGGTGCACCCCCTGGCCGTCGTGCGACTGGATGCGGTGGCTGTAGAGGACCTTCATGCCGCGCCCCGCACGCGCCGGCGCAGCTGCCCCGCGGCCTGCCGGGCAAGCGCCAGCAGCCCCAGCGGGTGCAGCGGGTCAGCCAGGATCAGGCCGATCCGCTGGCGGCGCGTGCCAACCCACAGCCGCTTGTAGTCATCGTCGCCGCGGCCGAAATCCAATTCCCGTACGCCCTCCTCCAGCAGGTGCCGGACCATCAGTGCCGTCAGCACCGTGCCCGGGGAGGCTGCCTTGGCAGCTTCCTTGTGCGCCAGTTTCAGCACCGTGGCGCGCGCGCCGCCACGGTCGAGAATCCAGTACTGCGCCGCAACCGGTTGGGAATCGGTTGCCTGGCGCAGCACGCCCAGGTGCAACACACCAGCGGCAGCACCCGCGCGCAACAGGGCGGCATCGAAGGCCGGAAAGGGTTCATCGGGCTTCCAGCTCGCCGCCCGCACCGCCTCGTAGGCCGCGATGGCCTGCTCCAGCCCGGCACCGGGGGCCGCCAGCAGCTCGAAACGCATGTCGCGCCGGGCCCTGGCAAGCTTGCGACTGATCGTGCTGCGCAGAGCCGGTGGGCGGGCCGCGAGGTAGGCATCCCAGCCCGTGCCGGCTGGCAGGCTCTCGTGCCAGTTGCCGACATGGTCATAGGCGCTGCTGTGGATGCGCCCCCTCGCCAGGCCGTCGCGAAAGGCGGCAAGGCCAGGTGCCGCGGGGTCGAGCAGATCGAGCTGTACCGGCGGGGAAAGACGCAGTGCCGCCGCCAGGCTGCGGCCGGCCTGGGCCTGGGTATCCGGCCCTGCGCCGGGCGCAAACAGCGGCCGCCAGGCCAGCGAATAGGGCGTGGTCAGGGCAGAGAGGCGGCCATGGTCACGCCGCAAGGGCAGCAAGGCCGTCTGTTCCGGCCCGCACAGGGCCAGGATCGGCTCGCTCGCCGACGGCAAACTGTGGCCGACCAGGAGATCGAACCAGAGCCGGCTTGCAAAAAACTCCTCGCCAGCGGGGGCCAGGAAAGGGCTCGCCCAGTCCGGCAGGCCCGCCCGGGTGACAGCAGCGAGGCGGGCAGGCAGGGCGGCCGGCATGGCAAGGCGTTTAGCCCGCCACGCCGGCCGTTCCACGTGAAAAGTAGCGCGGAGTCGGAGGAGACCTGGGATCAGGCGAGCATGAGATCCCCTGCCTTCAGGGCGGAGACCCCGGCCAGGAACAGGCTGTCGCCGGCAGCACCGTAGGTGATCTGCATGCCGGAAACGCCGTCCACACTCGCCGCCGCCGCCTTCAGCGAGGCAGCATCGACGCCCTGGAACAGAATGTGGTCGACGCCGGAGGCGAAATCGGTGATGCGGTCGGTCCCGTCGCCCCTGGCAAAGATGAAGGTGTCGGCCCCGGCGCCGCCAGTCAGCACGTCGTTGCCGGCCCCGCCCCGCAGGATGTCGTTGCCGGCACCGCCGGTCAGGTTATTGGCTGCTTCGGTCCCCTCGACCAGCCGGGCATAGGCGGGCTCGGGCAGCGCCATCGGCTTGGCCAGTGCGAAGTTCTGCATGCCGTTGCCGCCCTGGGTATGGGTGATGCCCAGATCGACGCCGTTCAGCGACACACCCTCGATGTGCAGGTTGCGGTCCAGCGTGGCATGACCGCCCCAGGCATCGTTCAGGAAGCGTACGCCCAGCGTCGCCGTATCGCCCCAGTCACCCTTGATCGTGATGGTGTCGGTCTGGCCATAGGCCTTGATCGCCGCAGCCTTCAGCGTGCCGCCGAGCTGGGTGCCGTTGACGCTGATCGTGTACTGCGCTGCTTCCTTCCAGAAATCCTGCGAAATCTTCAGCACCAGGGTGTCGGCGCCGCTGCCGAAGGCGAGCTCGGCCGGCTTGTTGACCTGGAACTGGGTCGGCGCCCCGCTGCCCTTGAGCGCCATCCCCAGGCCATCGAGGCTGGTGCCGTTCAGCGCGATGTCCTGGACATAGAGGTTGCGGTCCTTGTCGGCCGAACCGCCATAGGCATCGTTGAGGAAG
This sequence comes from Acetobacteraceae bacterium, assembly GCA_020853405.1. Classification (GTDB taxonomy): domain Bacteria; phylum Pseudomonadota; class Alphaproteobacteria; order Acetobacterales; family Acetobacteraceae; genus JADYYZ01. The sequence goes on along the minus strand of JADYYZ010000297.1, from coordinate 58 downwards.
CGGATACCCAGGGCGACGCCATCGCCGAACGTTCCGTGGATGGTGACGGTGTCGGCCT
>JADYYZ010000296.1 GCA_020853405.1 Acetobacteraceae bacterium | reverse complement strand
GCCGCGCTGCTGTCGGTGGGCGTCGGCATCCCGCTGGGGCTGCTGGCCGCGCTGCGACGCGGCGGCTGGTTCGACCGGCTGGTGATGGCCGCGTCCGGCCTGTCGCTGTCGGTGCCGGTGTTCGTTGTCGGCACCCTGCTGGTGCTGCTGCTGGCGCAATGGCTGTCGCTGCTGCCGGCGGGCGGCTTCACGCCGCTGGCGCGCGACCCTGCCCGGCACTTCTCGCAGCTGCTGATGCCGGCGCTGGCCATCTCCTCGAGCCTCGCCCCGGTGCTGGTGGGCATGACACGCGCTTCGGTGATCGACGTGATCACGCGCGACCATGTGCGCACGGCGCGCGCCAAGGGCGTGGCGCCGGCCGCCGTGGTCGCGAACCACGTGCTGCGCAACGCGCTGATCCCGGTCGTCACCGTGCTGGCGCTGCATCTGGGCACGCTGCTGGGCGGCACGGTGCTGGTCGAGTACGTGTTCAACTACCCGGGCCTCTCCGGCCTGCTGGTCGATTCCGTCAACGCCCGCGACTACCCCATGGTGCAGGGCGTCGTGCTGGTGATCTCGGTGCTGTTCGTCGCGCTGAACCTGGCGATGGACCTGATCTATGGCCTGCTCGACCCGCGGGTGCGTCGCGCATGAGGCGGGTCAACCCCATTCCGGTCGTGGCGATCGGCCTGATCGGCCTGGTCGCGCTGATGGCACCGTGGCTGGGCCTGGCCGACCCGGTCAGGATCGATGTCTCCAACCGGCTCTCTGCCCCGTCCTGGCAGCATTGGCTGGGGCAGGACGAGGTCGGTCGCGACATCCTCTCGCGCCTGCTGTGGGGTGCCCGCTCGTCGCTGACGGTGGCGATCCTGTCCGCCTCGATCGGCTGTGCCATCGGCACCTCGCTCGGCGTGCTGGGCGGGTTCCTGGGCGGCGTGGTCGACCTGCTGACGATCCGTGCGGCCGACGTCATCCTGTGTTTCCCGCCGCTGCTGCTGGCGCTCCTGGTGGTGACGCTGCTGGGGCCGGGGGCCGCCACGCTGGTGCCGGTACTGGGCCTCGTCTTCATCCCCGGCTTCGTGCGCGTCGCCTATGCCGGCGTGCTCAGCGTGCGCCACCAGGAATATGTCGAGGCGCAGCGCGCCCTGGGCGTGGGGCCCCTGCGCATCATGCTGCGCACCGTGCTGCCGAACATCGGCGGGCCGGTGCTGGTGCAGTTCTCGCTCGCCATGGCGGCGGCCGTGGTGCTGGAATCGGGCCTCAGTTTTCTTGGCCTCGGCGTCGTGCCGCCGGCGCCATCCTGGGGGCTGATGATCGGGGCGGCGCGCCAGACCATGGCGCAAACCGTGCTGCCGCTGCTCTGGCCCTGCCTTGCGCTGACGATGACCGTGCTGACGATGAACGCGCTGTGCGATGCGGTGCGCGCCGCGGTCGACCCGCACGGCACGCCGCCCCGCGAGCGGCGCTGGAAACTGCCGGCGCTGCTGCCCGGCCTGCCGTTCGGTGCAGCATCGTCGCTGTCGGTGAACGGGCTTTCCGTGGCGATCGAGACCAGGACGGACGAGAGAAAGACCGGGGAAGTCCGCCCCGTGCGCTCCGTGTCGTGGCAGGTGGCGCCGGGCGAGACGCTGGCGATCGTGGGCGAGAGCGGATCAGGCAAGTCGCTGACCGGCCTTGCCGTGCTTGGCCTGCTGCCTCCCGTTGCGCGCGCCAGCGAAGGTGCCGTGCATTTCGAAGGTCGCGAGCTGCTGCGGCTGGATGAACCGGCGCTGCGCCGCCTTCGCGGCGGCGACATTGCGATGGTGTTCCAGGACCCGATGGCCAGCCTGAACCCGGTGCACCGCATCGGCAGGCAGATCGCCGAGGCGATCCGCGTGCATCGCAGGGTTTCGCGCGCCGCCGCCTGGCGCGAGGCGGTGGCGCTGCTCGCCAGGGTCGGCATTCCCGACGCGGCGCACCGCGCGCGCAGTTTCCCGCACGAACTCTCCGGCGGCATGCGCCAGCGCGCGATGGTAGCGATGGCGATCGCCAACCGCCCGAAACTGCTGATCGCCGACGAGCCGACCACCGCGCTGGATGTCACCATCCAGGCGCAGGTGCTGGAGATGCTGGCCGAACTGAAGGCCGAGAACGGCATGGGCCTTGTCTTCATCACCCATTCCCTGCCGGTGGTGGCCGAGATCGCCGACCGCGTGGTGGTGATGTATGCGGGCGAGATCGTGGAACAGGGCCCCGTCGCCGAGCTCTTTGCCCGCCCGCTGCACCCCTATACGGCCGCGCTGCTCTCCAGCGCCCCGCCCGAGGACGGATCGCTGCCGCATGCGATCCCCGGCACCGTTCCTCTGCCCCAGAACCTTCCCGCCGGCTGCGCCTTCGCGCCCCGCTGCGCGATGTCCCGCCCGCAATGCGAGGCCGCCGCCCCGCTGCTGGAGCACGCCGGGCCGCAGCACGCGACCCGCTGCATCCGCTGGCGCGCGATGGCCGCCGACCCCGTAGTGGAGGCGGCAAGCGCATGACCGCACTGGTGGAGGCCGATTCCCTGTCGAAGCAGTTCGGTGGCCGCGGCATCCTTGCCTTCCGCCAGAAGCCGGTGCGCGCGCTGACGGAGGTGTCGCTCACGGTTGCGCGCGCCGAGGCGGTGGGGCTGGTCGGCGAAAGCGGCTCGGGCAAGAGCACCATGGGCCGCGTACTGCTAGGCCTGCTGCCTGCCAGCGGCGGCAGCGTGCGGCTGGACGGCGCCGATATCACCAGGCTGAAGGGCAGGGCGGCGCGGGCCTTGCGCCGGCGGATGCAACTGGTCTTCCAGGACCCCTATTCCAGCCTGGATCCGCGCCGGCGCGTGAGCGCGCAGATCGCCGACGGGTTGCTGGCTCACGGCCTGGCTTCGCGCGCCGAGCTGCCGGATCGCGTCGCGGCACTCCTGGAGCAGGTGGGCCTGCCGCCCGCGCACGCCATGCGCTATCCGCACGAGTTCTCCGGCGGCCAGCGCCAGCGCATCGGCATCGCCCGCGCGCTTGCCGTGCAGCCGGAATTCCTGGTGGCAGACGAGCCGGTCTCGGCGCTTGACGTGTCGGTGCAGGCGCAGGTGCTGACGCTGCTGGCCGACCTCAGGGCGCGGCTCGGGCTTGCCATGCTGTTCATCAGCCACGACCTGCCGGTTGTGCGCAGCCTGTGCGACCGGGTGGTGGTTCTCTATCTCGGCCGGGTGATGGAGGAAGGGCCGGTCGCTGCGGTGTTCAGCGCGCCGCGCCACCCCTATACGCGCGCCCTGCTGTCGGCGGCGCCGAACATCGACCCGGTGCGGCGGCGCCGGCGCATCCTGCTGAAGGGCGACCCGCCGAGCCCCGCCGACCCGCCCAGCGGCTGCGTGTTCCGCACCCGCTGTGCCTGGGCGGTCGCTGCCTGCGCCGAGGCAGTGCCGCCGCTGGCCCAGGCCGGGCCCGGCCACCGTGTGGCCTGCATCCGCGCCGACCGGATCAGCGACGAGAACGGAACGCACTGATGGTCACGAGTCTCGAGCCGGCCGAGTATGACGCGACGCTGCCGGCGCGCGCCGACGTGGTGGTGATCGGCGGCGGCATCGCCGGTGTCGCCACGGCACTGGCGCTGGTCGACAAGGGCGTCGGCGTGGCGCTGTGCGAAAAGGGGCGCATCGGCGCCGAACAGTCCAGCCGCAACTGGGGCTGGTGCCGCGTGATGGGGCGTGATCCGAACGAGATCCCGCTCGGGCTGGAAAGCCTGAAACTGTGGCGCGGCATGCAGGCGCGCATCGAGGCCGATATCGGCTTCCGCCAGCCCGGCACGGTATGGGCCTTCGACCGCGACGCCGAGCTGGCCGAGGCGTCCGCCTGGCTGGAGCATGCGCGCCGCTTCCAGATCGATACGCGGCTGCTGGACGGCGCAGCGACGGCCGATCTCGTCAGCGGCTGCGTGCGGCGCTTCGCGGGCGCGCTCTACACGCCAAGCGACGGCGTGGCGGAACCGGAAAAGGCCGTGCCCGCCATGGCGCGTGCCGCCCGCCGGGGCGGCGCCAGCATCCATGGCCGGTGCGCGGTACGCGGCATCGAGCTCAAGGCGGGGCGTGTCGCCGGCGTGGTCACCGAACAGGGCAGCATCGCCTGCGATGCCGCGGTGCTGGCGGGCGGCGCCTGGTCGCGGCTGTTCTGCGGCAACCTGGGTATCGACCTGCCGCAGCTCAAGCTGCTGGGGTCGGTGCTGCGCACGGGGCCGGTGGCGGG
>JADYYZ010000295.1 GCA_020853405.1 Acetobacteraceae bacterium | reverse complement strand
GCCGGCGAGGACCTGCGCGCGAAGACGAAGCGCCAGGTGCTGGAAATGCGCGGCTCGCGCATTTCCATGGTGTTCCAGGATCCGTCCACCTCGCTGAACCCCACCATGCGGCTGGGCGACCAGCTGGCCGAGGTGCTGGTGCGCCACCGCGGCATGGATGGCCCTGCCGCGATCGCCGAGGGCACGCGGCTGCTGGCCCGCACCGGCATCCGCGACCCGGCGGAGATGATGCGCCGCTATCCGCACCAGGCCTCGGGCGGCGAGAAGCAGCGGGTGGTGATCGCCACCGCCATCGCCTGCAACCCCGACCTGATCATCTTCGACGAGCCGACCACCGCGCTGGATATCGTGACCGCGCGGCAGTTCCTCGACCTGTTCACGCGGCTCCGCGAGGAAACGGGCGTCGCCTCGCTCTATATCTCGCACGACCTGGGCCTGGTTTCCCGCATCGCCGACGAGGTCGCGGTGATCCACCAGGGCGAGATCGTCGAGCGCGGCGCCTGCGCGGACATCTTCCGCGCGCCACAGCGCGCATACACCAGGGCGCTGCTGGCCGCGGTGCCCGACCCCAGGCACCGCATCGCGACACAAGCGCCCGACCCCGCGACGCCGCCGCTGCTGACGCTGGAGAAGGTGAACGTGCGCTACGGCGAGCAGTCGGCCCTGATGCGGCTGCTGCGGCCGGGGCAGAAGGTGGTGCAGGGCGCGATCGACGTCTCGTTCGGCGTGCGGCCGGGCGAGCTGCTGGGGGTGGTCGGCGAATCCGGCTCGGGCAAGTCGACGATCGCGAAGGTGCTGGCGGGGCTGCAGGATTTTTCCGGCGCGGTCACGTTCGACGGGCGCCGCTACGAACGCAGGCGCGCCTTCGACCGCGCCTATCGCCGCGCGGTGCAGATCGTCTTCCAGCACCCCGACGGCTCGCTGAACCCGCGCCAGACGGTCGCGACCATCCTGTCCCGTCCCCTGAAACTCTTTGTTACCATTCCGCCCGACCAGATCCGCGCGCGCATCGCGGCCCTGCTGGCGCGCGTCCGGTTGCCGGCGGAGTTCGCAGAACGCTATCCGCATCAGCTCTCGGGTGGCGAGAAGCAGCGCGTGGCGATCGCGCGCGCCTTCGCCGCCGAACCGCGCCTGGTGATCTGCGACGAGGTCACCTCCTCGCTGGATGTCTCCGTGCAGGCTTCGGTGGCGGAATTGCTGGTGGAACTGCAGCGCGAGACGGGCACGGCCTGCGTCTTCATCACCCACGACCTGAACCTGGTGCGCCAGCTGGCGCACCGCATCGCGGTGATGCAGCACGGCGCGCTGGTGGACCTGTTCGCGACCGAGGAGGCGGACGCGCCGGGCCGCCACCCCTACACGCGCACCCTGCTGGACGCGGTGCCCACCCTTGCGCGCCCACCCTTGCGCGCATGACCAACTAAGGCTCGACTGCCGGCCGACGCTGCCGCCCAACCCCACGCACGAAGGACGACAGATGAACGCCACCCGCCGCACCCTGCTTGCCGGCCTTGCCGCGACCGCCGCCGCGCCGGCCCTTCAGGCGCAACCCGCGCCGCTGATCCGCCGCCCCATCCCCAGCAGCGGCGAGATGATCCCGATCATCGGCCTCGGTTCGGCCCGCCGCTACGAGGAGGCGAAGACCGAGGCCGACATGGCGCCCTTGCGCGACACCTTCCGCCGGTTCCACGAACTGGGCGGCACGGTGGTCGACAGCGCGCCGTCCTACGGCAACGCGGAAGCGATCATGGGCACGATCATGAGCGAGCTCGGCATCCGCCGCGACCTGTTCGTCTGCACCAAGGTCGGCGTGGACAACATCGAGCAGGGCCGTGCGCAGATCGAGGCCTCGTTCAAGGCGCTGCGCACCGAAAAGATCGACCTGCTGGCCGGGCACAATTGGCGCGACATCACCAACGAGCTCGCCTATCGGCGCGAGCTCAAGGCCGCGGGCCGCATCCGCTATGTCGGCGCCACCACCAGCTTCGACCGGCAGTACGAGGCGTTCGAGGCGATGATGCGGCGCGAGACGCTGGATTCCATCCAGATCGACTATGCGCTGGACAACCGCAACGCCGCCGAGCGGATCATCCCGCTGGCGAAGGACCGCGGCATGGCGGTGTTCATCAACCTGCCCTTCGGCCGCGGCAGCGTCTTCCGCGCGACGGAAGGCAAGCCGCTGCCGTCCTGGGCCGCCGAGATCGACGCGACAAGCTGGGCGCAGATCATGCTGAAGTATCTCGTCTCGCACCCCGCCGTGACCTGCGCGGTGCCAGGCATGGCCCAGGCCCGCTATGTCGACGACAATCTGAACGCCGCGCGCGGCCGCCTGCCGGATGCGGCGCTGCGCCGGCGGATGGAACAGTTCTTCGATGCCCTCTGACGCCGCTGCCGACGGCGCGGCGGAAGGGTTCGCGTACCGGCTGCTGCGGCGGGTGATCGACGTCCGGCCGGACGAGGTTTCCGCCCTCGGCTGGTCGTGGCTTTATGTCTTCGCGCTGTTCCTGGCCTATTACGTGCTGCGCCCGATCCGCGACGAACTGGGCGTGGCCGGCGGCGTGCGGAACCTGCCCTGGCTGTTCACCGGCACGCTGCTGGCCATGCTGGCCGCCAACCCGCTGTTCGCCTTCGCCGTGCGGCGCTGGCCGCGCGAGACCTTCATCGCCGTCGCCTACCGCTTCTTCATGCTGAACCTGCTGGCCTTCATGCTGCTGCTGGCGACGGCCAGCGAGGCAAGCCACGTCTGGATCGGCCGCGCCTTCTTCATCTGGGTGTCGGTCTTCAACCTGTTCGTCGTCTCGGTCTTCTGGTCCTTCATCGTCGACGTGTTCGATGCCGGGCAGGGCAAACGCCTGTTCGGCTTCCTGGCCGCCGGCGCGACGCTGGGCGGCATCGCCGGCTCGGCGCTGACTTCGGGCTTTGTCGAGCATGTCGGGCAAAACTGGCTGCTGCTGGCCTCCATCCTGCTGCTGGAGGTCGCGGTCTTCGCCGTGCGCCGCCTGTCCCGCATCAGCGACAGTTTCCAGCGCACGGTGCATGGCGAGGACCCGCGCAAGGCGGTGGGCGGCGGCATCTTCGCCGGCATGACGCACACGCTGCGCTCGCCCTATCTGCTGGGGATCGCCGCCTTCATCCTGCTCTATTCCACGACCTCGACCTTCCTCTATTTCCAGCAGGCGACGATCGCCGAGGCGAATTTCCCCAACCGTGCAGCGCGCACCGCCTTCTTCGCCGACATCGATTTCTGGGTGAACGTGCTGACCATCGTCTTCCAGCTGTTCCTGACCGGGCGGCTGACCGCCTGGCTGGGCGTGACGGCGATGCTGTGCGCGCTGCCGTTGTTCAGCGTGGCGGGCTTTGCAGCACTTGCCGCGCAGCCCACCGTCGCCGTGTTCGTGGTGGTGCAGGTGGCGCGGCGCGTCAGCAACTTCGCCCTGGCCCGGCCGACGCGCGAAGTGCTGTTCACCTCGGTCCCGCGCGAGGATCGCTACACGGCGAAGAACTTCATCGACACGGTCGTCTATCGCGGCGGCGACCAGGTGGCGAGCTGGAGCTACGCCGGACTGCTGGCGCTGGGCCTCGGGCTGACCGGCATCGCCATCGTCGCCGTGCCGCTCTCGGCCGCCTGGCTGGCACTCAGCGTCTGGCTGGGCCGGAAGCAGGAGAGCGCGGAGCAGGCGGAGGAAGCGAGGGCCGCCTGACGCTTCAGATGATGGCGTGGCGCACCCGGGCGGAAACCCATTCGCTGACCAGCACGGTGCCCAGGATCAGCAGCAGGATCAGCGCCACCTGCGGCCAGGCCAGCGTGTTGATGCTGGCCTGCAGCTGCATGCCGATGCCGCCCGCGCCCACCAGGCCCAGCACCGTCGCCTCGCGGATGTTGATGTCCCAGCGGAACACGGCGATGCCGGCGAAGGCGGGTGCCACCTGCGGCGCGATGCCCCAGGCGAGCACCTGTGCCCGGGCCGCCCCGGTGGCCTCGATCGCCTCGACCTGGGTCGCGTCGATCTCCTCGATCGCCTCGTACAGCAGCTTGGCGACGAAGCCGACCGAGCGCAGCGCGATCGCGAGAATGCCTGCCAGCATGCCGGGACCCAGCACGATCACCAGCACCAAGGCCCAGATCAGGCTGTTGATGGAGCGCGAGGCGACGATCACGAACAGCATCGCGGGCCGCACCAGCAGGCGCGAGGGCGAGGTGTTGTGCGCGGCCAGGAACGCCACCGGCACGCCGAGCGCCAGCGCCAGCACGGTACCGATGGAGGCGATGTTGATGGTGTCCCAAAGCGGCCACCAGAGCTGCTGGGCGTAGGACCAGCGCGGCGGCACCGCACGCGAAAGAATGTCGGCCGCCTGGGTCGGCGCATCCCAGACGAACGCCCAGATCGTGCGCCCGCTGATGAACTCGAAGGCGCCCGCCGTCAGCGCGACTGCGGCCAGCCAGCTGCCCCAGACCAGCAGCTCGCCCCGCGTGCTCCTCAGCCGCCAGGCCGGCGTGCTCATTGCACCGCCCGCCTGATCCACGAGGAGCTGTATTCGCAGGCCATCACGATCGCGATGATGACCAGCAGGATGGCGGCCGCGGTGTCGAACTCGTAGCGGTCGAAGGCGTTGTTCAGCGTATCGCCGATGCCGCCGGCGCCGACCAGGCCAAGCACCGCGCTTTCGCGGAAATTGATGTCGAACCGGTACGCCGAAAGCCCGATGAAGCGGGGCAGCACCTGCGGCGCGATGCCGAAATCCAGCACCTGCCACCAGCCGGCACCGGTGGCGCGCACCGCCTCGGCCTGGGCGACCTCGATATCCTCGATGTCCTCGGCCAGCAGCTTGCCGAGGAAGCCGATGCTGCCGAAGGCGAGCGTCAGCGTGCCGGCCAGCGGGCCGAAGCCGAACATCGCCACGAACAGGATGGCGATGATGATCTCCTGGAGGCTGCGGCTGAGCGCGATCACGCCGCGGCAGAACAGGTAGACCGGCAGCGGCGCGAGGTTGCGTGCCGCCCCCAGCGCGAACGGGATCGACAGCATGATGCCGAGCACGGTGGAGACCACCGTCATCGCGAGGCTCTCGGCCAGGCCCTCGAGAATCTCGTCCTGCTTGGTGAGGAAATCGGGCGGGAAGAAGCCGCCCAGGAACCGCGCGCCGCGGGCCAGCCCCTCGGCGGCGCGGGCCCAGTTCACCTCCAGGCTGGAGAACGCCAGCACCGCATACAGGAGCGCGCCCGCGTAGATCGCCCAGCGCAGGCGCCGATCGGCGATCAGCGGCGGTGGGCGCCAGACGGCGGCGGCCGCGCTCACGCGGGCACTGCGTCCGGCTGGTCCACCTCGCCGTCCGCGGCGCGGATGGTCGCGTGCCAGTCCTCCTCGCCATAGATCGCGGTCAGCGCCTCGGTCGTAAGGCCGTCGGCCGGGCCGTCATAGACGATGCGGCCCTGGCGCAGCCCGACGATGCGGGCGGCGAACATCCGGGCCAGCGCGACATCGTGGATGTTGATGATCGCGGCGAGCTGCCGTTCGGCGCAGAGCTCGACGATCAGGCGCATGATCTGGCGGCTGGTCTTGGGATCGAGGCTGGCGGTCGGTTCATCGACCAGCAGCAGGTCGGGGTTCTGCATCAGCGCGCGCACGATGCCGACGCGCTGGCGCTGGCCGCCGGAAAGCGCATCGGCCCGCTTGTCGCGCATGTCGGAAAGCCCCACGCGCTCCAGCAGGCGGAACGCGGTCGCGATGTCGGCGGCGGGAAAGCGGCGGAACCAGCTGGCCCAGAACCCGACATAGCCGAGCCGGCCGGACAGCACGTTCTCCATCACCGACAGCCGCTCGACCAGGGCGTATTCCTGGAAGATCATGCCCATGCGCCGGCGCGCCCGGCAGAGCGCCGCAGGGCCGAGCGCCGTGATCTCCTCGCCGGAAAGCAGGACCTTGCCGGCGGTCGGTTCCACCAGCCGGTTGACGCAGCGGATCAGCGTCGACTTGCCGGCGCCCGAAGGGCCGATCAGCGCCATCACCTGGCCGCCCGGCACCGCGAGCGAGACCGCATCCAGCGCCAGGTCGCCGGTGCGGTAGCGCTTGGAGAGGTCCCTGAGCTCCAGCATCGGCGGCTGGCCGGCGGCGGCAAGGCCCGGGCGGCTCAACGGCAGCTGTAGGTCACGTTCATCGCGGCATCGATCTCGCGCACGATCTGCCACTGGTCCTTGTAGGAGACCGGGATGAACTTCTCCTGCGGCACCTGGCTGTGCGAGAATTCGCGCAGCAGTTCGCTGCCTTCCCACGGGAAACTGAAGAAGGCGGCGCGGATCTTCGCCTGCAGCGCCGGCGACAGCGTGTTGACGGTGCCGTAGGCGGTGGTCGGGAAGTTCGGGCTGCGAAAGATCGTGCGCAGCGCATTGGCATCGACCGCGCGGCGCTGGATCATGCGGAACATCACGCTGTTGGCGATCGCCGCGGCGTCGTAGTCGCGGTTGGCGACCCCGATCACCGAGTTGTCGTGCCTGCCCGAGAAGGCGGGCTTGTAGTCGCGCCCCGCCAGCAGCCCGTAGTTCTGGGCGAGCAGCGCCGAGGGCGCCTTGTAGCCGCTGTTCGAGGTCTCGGCGGTGAAGGCGACGGTGCGGCCGCGCAGATCCTCGATGCGCTGGATCGGGCCGTCCTTCTGCACGATGATCTCCATCGCGTAGCCGAACGCGCCGTCCTTCGAGGCCATCATGGCGAACGGCACGAAGCCGGCGCAGTTGACCGCCAGCGGCACCACGCCGCTGGCGAAGCCGGTGATGTGCAGGCGGCCTGCCCGCATCGCCTCGATCTGGGCGGCGTTCGACTGCACGCTGAAGAACTGCACGCGCTTGCCGGTGGCGGCCGCCAGGTGGTCCATGAAGCCCTGCCAGACCCGGCGATAGACGGCGGGGTCCTCGACCGGGGTGTAGGCGAAGACCAGCACCGGCGGGTCGATCTGCTGGCGCGCCTCGGTGGGTTCATCGGCCACCATGTCGCCGTCGCGGTCGCAGTAGCGGGCATCGAGCGCGCCGCGCGGGCAGTCGGCCCCCCCTTGCGCAGCGGGCTGCGGCTGGGCCTGTGCCAGCGCCTGCGCCAAAGCGGGGCCGGCCGATGGCGCGGCAAGGGCCAGGAACAGCCCGGCCGCCAGCATCATGATCCGTCGCATCGGCATCTCCCCTTTGGTTCCTGCCCTGCCGCCCTGCCACGCTGCCGCCCGGGCGCCCGCGCAGCCACCGCGCCTGCCCACCCATACCGGCCATGCAGGGCCGGCGCCAGGGGAAGCCCGGGCCGGCATCGGCAAGGGCCGCGTCCGCGCACTGGACAGGCAAGCCCTGTCATCCTGTAATCAAAACTTCGCGCAGCCAACCCGACAAGTCTCCGCGACCGCCCTGGGAGAGGACCCGCCATGCGAGATCAGCCGATGCTTTCGCGCCGCCGCCTCGCCGCCGCCACCGCGCTTGCGCCGCTCGCGGCGGCAGCCCTGGTGCGCGGCGCCCGCGCGCAGGGCCGCACCGAGATCCAGTTCTGGCACGCCATGACCAGCCCGCTTGGCGACGTGGTGGCCGACATCGTGAAGAAGTTCAACGAAAGCCAGGCACGCTACACCGTCGTGCCGGTGTTCAAGGGCGGCTATGTCGAGACGCTGACCAACGCGATCGCCGCCTGGCGCGCCGGCCAGGCGCCGCACATCGTGCAGATGTTCGATGTCGGCACCGGCTCGATGATCGCCGCCGGCCCGGCGATCCGGCCGGTGCACCAGCTGTTCGCCGAGGCAGGCATAAATGTCGACGTGAACCAGTACCTGCCGGGCGTGCGGGGCTACTACAGCACCACCGACGGCAAGCTGATGAGCATGCCGTTCAACAGCTCGACCGCGGTGATGTGGTACAACAAGGACGCCTTCCGCACCGCCGGCCTCGATCCCGAGAAGCCCCCGGCGACCTGGGCCGAGGTGCGGGCCGCGGCGAAGAAGATCGTCGATACCAAGGCGACGCCGGGCGGCATGACCACCAGCTGGCCGACCTGGATCCAGTTCGAGCAGTTCAGCGCCATCCACGACGTGCCCTATGCGACGCTGGCGAACGGTTTCGGCGGCCTCGGCGCCGAGCTGCGGATCAACAGCGCGCTGCATGTGCGCCACCTGACCACGATGGCCGAGATGGCGAAGGAAGGCACCTTCAAATATGGCGGGCGCAACAACGCTGCCGACCCGCTGTTCCCGTCGGGCGAATGCGCGATCGGCTTCGGCAGCTCGGCCGGGCGGGCGGCAATCGTGCGCGATGCCAAATTCAACTGGGGGATCGCCTTCCTGCCCTACTACCAGGATGCGGTGGATGGTCCGTCCGAGGCGATGAACATGCTGGCCGGTCTCAATCCGGAGGCGATGACGCCTGACCAGGCGCTTGTCGCGCTGAAGCAGCTCAAGGCAGCAAACACCGCCCCCGGCCCGATCAACAGCGTGATCGGCGGCGCCAGCCTCTGGGTGATGACGGCGCCGAACCGCAGGCCCGAGGAATACAAGGCCGCGGCGGAATTCTTCGGCTTCATCAGCCGCCCCGAGATCGACGCCGAATGGCACCAGCGCACCGGCTACGTGCCGATCACCTTCGCCGGCTACGAACTGTCGAGGAGCCAGGGCTTCTACGAGAAGAACCCGGGCGCCGACCTGCCGATCCACCAGCTCACCCGCGGCACCATGACCGACAACTCCCGCGGCTTCCGGCTCGGCCGCATGGTCGAGATCCGCAGCACCATCGAGGAGGAGATGGAAAAGACGCTGCAGGGCAGCCAGACGCCGCAGCAGGCGCTCGATAATGCGGTCGCGCGCGGCAACCGCGTGCTGCGCGAGTTCGAGCGGGCGAACCGGGGCTGAGGCCAGGGGCGAATGGGCAGCGACACCAAGGCCGTGCCGTGCCGCTGATCGCTCCCGCCTGACCGCACCCGATGGACCGCCGCGTCGTCTTCAGCGACCGCCTGCTGCCGTACCTGCTGCTGCTGCCGCAGCTCGCGATCACGGCGGTCTTCTTCTACTGGCCGGCGGCGCAGGCGGTGCGCCAGTCGGTGCTGCGCCAGGATGCCTTCGGCATCCGCACCCAGTTCGTCTGGTTCGAGAATTTCCAGGACCTGCTCGACGATCCGAACTGGCGGGCTTCCGCGCTCACCACCCTGGTCTTCTCGGGCGCGGTCGCGTTCCTTGCGATGGCGATCGCGCTTCTGCTCGCGGTGCTGGCCGATCGCGACCTGCGCGGGCGCGGCGCCTGGCGGACGCTGCTGATCTGGCCCTATGCGCTGGCGCCGGCGATCGCGGCCCTGTTGTGGGGGTTCATGTTCCACCCCTCGATCGGGCTGGTGGCCCGCGCCCTCGGCCAGCTCGGCATCGCCTGGGACCACAAGATCAATGGCGGCCAGGCGCTCTTGCTGGTGATCGTGGCGGCGGCCTGGAAGCAGGTGAGCTACAATTTCATCTTCTTCCTGGCCGGGCTGCAGGCGATTCCCCGCAGCGTGCTGGAAGCAGCCAGCATCGACGGCGCCGGCGGCACCCGCCGCTTCTGGACCATCGTCTTCCCGCTGCTGGCTCCGACCACCTTCTTCCTGCTGGCGGTGAACCTGGTCTATGCCTTCTTCGACACCTTCGGCACCATCCATGCGCTGACCCAGGGCGGGCCGGGCAAGGCGACCGAGACGCTGATCTACCGCGCCTATCTGGACGGCGTGGTGAACCTCAATCTCGGCGCCTCGGCCGCGCAGTCGGTAGTGCTGATGCTGCTGGTGATCGGGCTTACCGCGCTGCAGTTCCGGGCGCTCGACCGCAAGGTGCACTACTGATGCGCCCGGCCAGCACCGCCGCCGCCGCCGGCCAGCGCAGCAACCTCGTTGCCTATCTCGTGCTGGGGTTCGGCGTGGTGCTGTTCGCGCTGCCGGTCTGGCTCGCCTTCGTCGGCTCGACGCACGAGGCGGGCAGGATCGGCCGCGGCGACCTGCCGCTGCTGCCGGGCGGGCGGATGCTGGAGAACTATGCCGCCAGCTGGGAGCGCGGCGGGTCGCTGAGCTTCGCCTCGCCGGTGCGCGACCTGATGTGGCACAGTTTCCTGATGGCGATGGGGGTCGCGGTCGGCAAGATCGCGATCTCGATCCTGTCCGCCTATGCCGTGGTGTTCTTCCGCTTCCCCGGCCGCATGGTCGCGTTCTGGCTGATCTTCATCACCCTGATGCTGCCGGTGGAGGTGCGGATCATCCCGACCTTCGAGGTGATGGCCCAGCTCGACCTGATCAACAGCTGGGCCGGGCTGATCGTGCCGCTGATCGCGTCTGCCACCGCGACGCTGCTGTTCCGCCAGTTCTTCCTCACCATCCCCGACGAGCTGCTGGAAGCAGCGAAGATCGACGGCGCAGGCCCGCTGCGCTTCCTGCGCGACGTCGTGCTGCCGCTGTCGGCGACCAACCTCGCGGCGCTGTTCGTGATCCTGTTCATCTATGGCTGGAACCAGTATCTGTGGCCGCTGCTGGTGGCGACGGGCCCGCACGTGGAAACCATCGTGATCGGCATCGTGAAGATGATCGGCCCCGATTCCGCGACCGACTGGAACCTGGTGATGGCTGCCTCGGTGCTGGCCATGCTGCCGCCGGTGGCGGTCGTGGTGCTGATGCAGCGCTGGTTCGTGAGGGGCCTGGTGGAGACCGAGAAGTAGTGGCCACCCTGGACATCGCAGGCGTCGAGAAATCATTCGGTGCGGTCGCGGTGCTGCACGGCATCGACCTTGCCGTCGCCGATGGCGAGATGGTGGTGATGGTCGGCGCCTCGGGCTGCGGCAAATCCACCCTGCTGCGCATCGTCGCCGGCCTGGAGACCCCGACCGCCGGCACCGTCAGGATCGGGGCCGAGGACGTGACACGGCGCGAGCCGAAGGACCGCGACATCGCCATGGTGTTCCAGAACTACGCGCTCTATCCGCACATGAGCGTGTTCGACAACATGGCCTATGGCCTGAAGATCCGGGGCCTCGCGAAGGAGGCGATCCGCAAGCGGGTGCAGGAAACGGCGGCGATGCTTGGGCTTTCCGAGCTGCTCGATCGCCGGCCGCGGCAGCTTTCGGGCGGCCAGCGCCAGCGGGTGGCGATGGGGCGGGCGGTGGTGCGCGAGCCGAAACTGTTCCTGTTCGACGAGCCGCTCTCCAACCTCGATGCGAAGCTGCGGGTCGCGATGCGGGCCGAGATCAAGCGGCTGCAGCAGCGGCTGGGCGTGACCAGCCTCTATGTCACCCACGACCAGGTCGAGGCGATGACGCTGGGCGACCGGCTGGTGGTGATGCACGAGGGCAGGGCAGCCCAGATCGCCACCCCGATGGAGGTCTGGAGCCGCCCGGCCGACACCTATGTGGCGGGCTTCATCGGCGCGCCGGCGATGAATTTCCTGGCTGCGGTGCTCGCCGACCAGGGGCGGGCGGCAAAACTGGAGGCGGGGCCGGTGCTCGCCTTCGCCGACGGCCCCCGCCCGGGTGAACATGGCAGCGAGCACGGCCGGAGGCTGCTCGTCGGCATCCGCCCCGAGCACGTGCTGCCCTGCCGCACCGGCGAGGGCCCGGAAATGCAGGTCGATCTGGTCGAGCCGCTGGGCGCGGAAAGCCTGGTGCACGGCCGGCTGGCCGGCAGCCAGGATGATTTCACCGTGCGGTTGCAGGGGACGGCGCCGTTGCGCGGCGCGACGCTTCCGGTCGCGCTGCCGCCGGCGCAACTGCATGTTTTCGACGCGGCGAGCGGCAAGCGGCTCGATCCCGTGGGGGCCGACGCCGCGGCGAGGGTTGCCATGCCGGCAGCGCATGTATAACAAAGTTGCGCCTGGGCTGGGTCAAATGCCGCGAATCGTCCGGCGCCGTCCCAAACGAGGTTCGACGCTCGCCGCATGACCGACCGGACCGCGCCTGCCCCCGCCCGGCCTGCCGACCCCCCGCCCGCCGGGGCGCTGCCGGCAACCCCGGCACCCGCCAGCGTCACCCCGGCCGAGCTGCACGAGGCGGTGCGGCGCGCCGGGCTTTCCAATCTCAACCCGGGCCAGCAGGCCGATTTCCTGAAGGGGCTGCAGGCGATCGCGGTGCTGGCCGCCCGCCTGCCGCGCGAGGTGTCGCTGTTCCTGCCGTTCGGGTTTGATTTCCGGCCCGACCTGCACGCCCCGGCACCCCGCGCCACCCCGGCCAGGCCCGCCGCCCGGCCGCGGCCGAAGCCCGCCCCGAAGCCGAAACCGGCAGCAAAGGCGCGCCCCAAGGCCAGGCGCCGGTGAGCGCCATCCCCACCCTGGCGGCGGCAGCGCGGCTGCTGCGGGCGCGGAAGATCTCGTCGGTCGAGCTGACCAGGCAATGCCTCCGGCGCATCCAGGCGCACGACCCGGCGCTCAACGCCTTCCTGCTGCTGACCGAGAAGGAGGCGCTGGCCGCCGCCCGCGCGGCCGACAAGGTGCTCGCCGGCAACGGCGCGCGGCCGACGCCGCTGACCGGCATCCCGATCGGCCTCAAGGACATTTTCGAGACCGCCGGCATCCGAACCACCGCGCACAGCAAGGTCCTGGAACACCACGTCCCGAAGCACGACGCCGAGACGGTAAGGCGGCTGAAGCAGGCAGGGGCGGTGTCGCTCGGCAAGCTGGCGACGCACGAGTTCGCGATCGGCGGCCCTGCCTTCGACCTGCCCTGGCCGCCGGCGCGCAACCCATGGGACCGGCAGCGCTTCACCGGCGGCTCCTCCTCCGGCTCGGCTGCGGCGATCGCCTCGGGGATGGTGCTGGGCGCGATGGGCAGCGACACCGGCGGCTCGATCCGCGGGCCGGCGGCCTATTGCGGCGTCGCCGGCATCAAGCCCACCGCCGGCCTGGTCTCGCGCCGCGGCGTGGTGCCGCTGTCGCAGTCGCTCGATACCGCCGGCCCGATGGCCTGGACCGCCGAGGACTGCGCGCTGCTGCTCGACGTGCTGGCCGGGCACGATCCCGAGGACCCCGCTTCCGTGCCGGCGCCGCCGCCCCATGCCGCGCGGGCAGTGAAGGAGGGCGTGCCGAAGGGCTTGCGCATCGGCTACGCGCGGCGCTGGCACGAGCAGGACATCAACGTCACGCGCGACCAGCACGCCGCGATGGCGGAAGCGGTTTCGCTGCTGGCGTCACTCGGCTGCCGGGTTCGCGATGTCGATCCCGGTCCGCTGATCGACTACACTGCGGTCAACCGGGTGGTCATCGTGGCCGAGGCCTACACCATCCACGAGCACACGCTGACGCACCGGCCCGACGATCACTCGCGCGCCTTCCGCCTGCGCGTGCTGGGTGGCGGCGCGATGCGCGCGGCCGACTATCTGGCGGCGCAGCGCCAGCGCTTCGTGCTCGCCAACCGGCTGAACGCGCTGTTCGCGGAGGTCGACGTGATCCTGACCGCGCCGGTGCCGGGGGCAGCGCGCACGCTGGAGGAGGAAAAGACCGACCTGGCGCGCTTCCTCGACCGGCCGGGGCTCGCCTCGCCCGCCAACGTCTCCGGCGGCCCGGCGCTTTCGGTCTGCACGCACTTCACCGAGTCCGGCCTGCCGCTCGGCGTGCAGCTGATCGGCGCGCCGTTCCAGGACGCGCGGCTGCTGGCACTCGCCTCGGCCCTGGAGAACGCCGCCGGCACGCGCGACCGGCGCCCTGCCCTGGCAGCCTGACCGCAGGGAACGCGGCGGGCGATGTGCGGCCGCTTCTATGCCACCCGCCCGCCGGCGGCGCTGGCGCGGCTGTTTTCCGCCAGCGGCCCGACGCCGAACGCGGCGCCGCGCTGGAATGTCGCGCCGACCCAGGATGCGCTGGTGGTGCGCCACAACCCGGAGTCCGGCACCCGCCATCTCGACCTGCTGCGCTGGGGCCTGGTGCCGCGCTGGGCCAAGGATCTCTCGATCGGCAGCCGCCTGGTCAATGCGCGCGCCGAATCGCTGGCCGAAAAACCTGCCTTCCGCGACGCCTACGCGAAGCGCCGCTGCATCGTGCCGGCGGATGGCTTCTACGAATGGCGCACGCCCGAGGGCGACGCCAGGAAGCAGCCCTACGCGGTGGCGCTTTCGAGCGGCGAGGCGATGGCGCTGGCCGGCCTGTGGGAAGCCTGGCGCGGCCCCGATGGTGCGATCGTGCGCAGCTTCACCATCGTCACCACCGAGGCGAACCGGAAGCTTGCCCCCTTGCACGCGCGGATGCCGGTGGTGCTGGCACCCGGCTCATGGCCGCTGTGGCTCGGCGAGACGGCATCGGCTGATCCCGCGTCACTGCTGCGGCCGGCCCCACCCGATTGGTTCTCGGCCTGGCCGGTCCCGGCCCGCGTCGGCAACGTGAAGAACGACGACCCGGCGCTGGTCGGGCGCGACCCCACCGCGCCGCCATTGCCGGGCCTTGACGATCCGGCCGTCGCGCCGCCGTGAGGCTCAGCGCCGCCGCGCGGAATATTCGGCAAGGCCGATCCCGGCCACCACCGCCACCAGCCCCAGCGCGTGGTGCCAGCCGAACCGCTCGCCAAGGCCGAGCCAGGCGAGGCCGGCGCCGAACACCGGCGTCAGGTTGGTATAGAGCCCGGCCCGCGCCGCCCCGATCAGCTCGACCGCGCGCAGGAAGAACACCTGCGCCAGCAGCGACGGAAAGAGCCCGACATAGACGATGACGGCGAACCCCTGCGCGGTCGGCATCCGGGCCTCGCCCGACGCCAGCTCGATGCCGGCGGGGACCAGCGCCGAAATCACCGCTGCCGGCACGATCGCGGCGAAGAACACCAGCGCCCCGACCGCCGGCCGCCGGCGCAGCGCCAGGCTGTAGCCCGCATAGAGCGCCGAGGCGGCCAGCACCATCAGGTCGCCGTGGTTGAACGACAGCGCCGCCAGCGCCCGGAGCGAGCCGCCGCTGGCAACCGCGAGGAGGCCGCAGAAGGCGACGCCCGCGCCCAGCCACTGCAGGCCCCGTACCCGCCCGCCGAGCAGGGCGCGGCCGCCCGCCAGCATGAAGATCGGGCTCGATGCGGTGACGATCGCGATGTTGACCGCCGAGGTGACGTGCGCGGCCGAGTAGTAGAGGATGTTGTAGGTCGTGAAGCCAAGCGTGCCCATCGCCGCCAGGAACGCCATCCGGCGGCGCAGCATTGGCGCGGCGTCGGCCAGCTCGCGCCAGGTCATCGGCAGGATGATCGCCCCCGCCACCACCCAGCGCAGCAGCGTCAGCTGGGCGGGCGAGACCTGGTCGACCGCAAGCCGTCCCGCCACCGCGTTGCCGCCCCAGAACAGGGTGACCAGCAGCATCAGCAGCGTCGGATGGTCCATCAGCCCGGGGCGGGACGGGGCGGGACCGGGCACGACCGGCGGCACGCGCGCGATGATGCTGCCCCGCTGACCGGGCCGCCAGCTCCCCCGCGTCAGGCGGCGGCCTCGGCCGCTCCGATCTCGGTCGCCGGGTCGAGCCCCATCACCTCGGCCAGCCGTTCCAGCCGGCGCACCACGCTCTCGCCCGCGAACACGCCGCCGCCGTCGGACAGCCGCAGCACCAGCCGCGAGGTCTCGACGCGCAGGCTGGTGCGCGCCAGCAGCTCGGGCGTGCCGGCCGACAGCGTGTAGGCAAGCCGAAGCGCGATGCCCAGCCGTTCGGCCCGGCGGGCGTCGCCGACATCGAGCAGCGTGCGGGCGGGCGCGGTGAATGGTGCCGCCGGGTCGGCGTCGTACCGCAGCGCCAGCACCAGCGCGAGATAGGCGCGCGCATGGTGGTCGAAGCCGATGCCGGGCTGGCGCAGCATGCGCAGGTACGCCTGTTCGGGGCGGTAGTCCGGGTGCTCGCAGGCGCCGATGTCGCTGGCCCAGCAGACCGCCTCGCGCAGCCGTCGCTCGTAGCCGGTCTCGTCGGCGAACAGCGGAGCGGTCCAGCGCACCAGCGCCGGCGGCGTCTCGGGATGGCGACCATAGGCAAGCCCCATCTCGCGGCCGGCGGCCAGCACCGAGTCCTGGCGCCGCTCCGCCTCGGGCAGCTGGTTCCAGTACCAGCCCTCGCGCAGGCCGTTGGCGCTGAACACCACGCGCCGGCAGCCGCTGACGCGCAGCAGCCGGCGCAGCACCACCGCGGCATAGGGCAGCGCCTCGATGCGCCGGCGCGATACGCCGGGAATGCGATCGAGGCTGCGGCGCGGCAGCGCGGTGATCACGCCGGTAAGGTCGCGCGCCTCCTCGCGGCTCAGGGTGTAGTGGTGCACGACGTGCAGCGGATAGCCGGTCTGCGCGATATGGATCCGCGCCAGCGCCCGCCAGGCGCCACCGACCAGATAGAGATCGCGTCCCTGCGCCTCGCGCAGGAAGCGGTGCGGGGCAAGGGCGGCCTCGACGGCGGCGCGCGCGCGGGCCATGTCGCCGCCCGCGATGTCGGCGAGCCGCAACGCGCCGACCGGCAGGCTCGCGGCCGCCCCGGTGGCGCCGCCGGCGAGCGCCACCAGCTCGAGCGAGCCGCCGCCGAAATCACCCAGCACGCCGTCGGCCTCGGGAATGCCGCACAGCAGCCCGCGGGCGGAGAATTGCGCCTCCTCGGCACCCGAGAGGATGCTGAGTGGAATGCCGGGCAGCAGGCGGCGGACCTGGGCGGCGAACGCCTCGCCGTTGCGGGCGTCGCGCAGGGCCGCGGTGGCGAGAATCTCCAGCGGCTCGGCGCGCATCGCGCGCGCGACCAGGGCGTAGCGTTCCAGCACCGGCAGCGCCTGCGCCATGCCCTGCTCGTTCAGCCGGCCGCTGGCCTCCAGCCCGCGGCCGAGCGCCAGCACGGCCTTCTCGTTGAAGATCACCAGCGGGTTGCGCGACAGCCCCTGGTAGATCACCAGGCGCACCGAGTTCGAACCAAGATCGACCACGCCCAGCCGGCGGTTCGCCGTCATCCCTTCAATCCCGGTAGCACGTCAATCCTCGCTCACCCGATCCTGGCGGCGCGCGGGCTCGGCCACGGTGGCGGCGCGATGCAGCGCGCTGCCGCGCCCCGACAGGCTGGGGTTGGTCATGAACCAGTCGTGCGCGGATGGCGCATCCGGGCCTGCGGCGCGGCGCAGATAGAGGCCATCGGCACCGAGATCCCAGCTTTGCGCCGCGTCGCGCAGGTTCTGCGCCATGATCTGGTCAAGCACCTGGGCGTGCACGGTCGGATTGTGGATCGGCACCAGCACCTCGACCCGCCAGTCCATGTTGCGCGGCATCCAGTCGGCGCTGCTGATGAACACCTTGGCCCGGCGGCCCGGCAGTTTCTGGCCGTTGCCGAAGGCGATGATGCGGCCATGCTCCAGGAAACGGCCGATGATCGACTTCACGCGGATGGTCTCGCTCATGCCCGGCACGCCGGGGCGCAGGCAGCAGATGCCGCGCACCACGAGGTCGATCTCCACCCCCGCCCGGCTCGCGCGGTACAGCGCGTCGATCAGCGTCTCGTCGACCAGGCTGTTCAGCTTGGCCCAGATCGCCGCCGGCCTGCCTTCCCGTGCGAAACCGATCTCGGCCTCGATCAGCCCGAGCAGCGTGGCGCGCAGCGTGTGCGGCGCGTAGGCAAGCGCCTCCATCGCCTCGGGGCGCGCATAGCCGGTCATGAAGTTGAACAGCCGCGCGGCGTCGCGCCCCAGCACCGGATCGCAGGTGAAGAACGAGAGGTCGGTGTAGATGCGCGCGGTGACCGGATGGTAGTTGCCGGTGCCATAGTGCACATAGGTGCGCACGTCGCGCCCCTCGCGGCGGACCACCAGGCTGACCTTGGCGTGCGTCTTCATCTCGAAGAAGCCGAACACCACCTGCACGCCGACGCGCTCGAGCTCGCGCGCCCAGTGGATGTTGGCCTCCTCGTCGAAGCGGGCCTTCAGCTCGACCATCGCGGTCACGCTTTTCCCGGCCTCGGCGGCCTCGATCAGGGCGCGCACGATCGGGCTGTCGCGGCTGGTGCGATAGAGCGTCTGCTTGATCGCCACCACGTTGGGGTCGCGCGCCGCCTGGCGCAGGAACTGCACCACCACGTCGAACGATTCATACGGGTGGTGGACGATGATGTCCTTGTGGCGGATGGCAGCGAAGCAGTCGCCGCCGAAATCGCGAATGCGCTCGGGAAAGCGCGCGGTATAGGGCGCGAACAGCAGGTCGGG
This sequence comes from Acetobacteraceae bacterium, assembly GCA_020853405.1. GTDB lineage: Bacteria > Pseudomonadota > Alphaproteobacteria > Acetobacterales > Acetobacteraceae > JADYYZ01. The sequence goes on along the minus strand of JADYYZ010000295.1, from coordinate 8,071 downwards.
CCGGTCATCGACGATGATCTGGCGGAGGTCGCCGATGCCGGGGATGCCATCGACCAGGAAGATCTGGTCCCTCGCCATCTCGAGCTCGTCGGCGACGAACTCCAGCAGGTCGGGCGCGATGTCCTTGTTCACCGAAAGCCGGATCACGCGGCCGCGCCGGCGCCGCTTCAGGCTCATCTCATAGGAGCGCACGAGGTCCTCGGCCTCCTCCTCGAGCTCCACGTCGGAATCGCGGATGACCCGGAAATGGCCGCGGGCGGCGACGGTGAAGCCGGGGAACAGCCGGTCCATGAACAGCCCGATCACGTCCTCCAGCATCACGAAGCGCACCGCGCCCGGCCGCACCTGGTCGTCGGCGGGCAGGCGGATGAAGCGCTCGACCTGGCCGGGCAGCGGCAGCAGCGCCCGCATGCCGGTGCCGTCGTCCTGTGACAGTCGCAGCACCATCACGAGGCCGAGGCTGGGGATGAAGGGGAACGGGTGCGCCGGGTCGATCGCCAGCGGCGTCAGCACCGGGAACACGCGCTCCATGAACCAGCTGTCGAGCCAGGCGCAGTCGGCGCCGGTCAGTTCCTCGGTGGCAAGCACGGCCAGGCCCTGCGCGCGCAGCAGCTGCGCGATGGCATGCCAGCTGGCGCGCTGGTGCGCGAGCAGCGCCTGCCCCTGCTCATGGATCGCGCTCAGCTGCTGGGCCGGGGTCAACCCGTCCGGGCTCAGCGTGGTGATGCCCGAGGCGGCCTGGCCGACCAGGCCGGCAACCCGCACCGAATAGAACTCGTCGAGGTTGCTGGCGCTGATCGAGATGAAGCGCACCCGCTCCAGCAGCGGGTGGCGGGGGTTGTCGGCTTCCTCCAGCACGCGGGTGTTGAAGGCGAGCCAGGACAGTTCCCGGTTCAGGTAGCGTTCGGCCGGCGGCGGCAGCGCCTCGGCCGCCGGCAGCGGCGCCGATGGCGGCGGTGCGGGGGCCTCGGCCCGGCGGCGGGCGCGGTGGCGGCGGGGGGTCTGCTCCAGCATCGGCCGCACCCTACAGCAGGGCGCCGCGAATGCGGGAGGGTCCGCATGCCGGCAGCGCTGCCATGTCATCCGCCGCCCCTGCCGCAAGCACCAGCCGCGCCAGCCTGAGGTCGGGCGGGCGGCCGGCGGCAAGCGAGGCGGCGTCGAGCGCGGCGATCGCATCGGCGGCCGCGGCAAGGTCGCGCGGCAGCCGTGCCAGCAGCCAGTCGAGCACCGGCGGGGCGAGCCGCAGCTGGCGGTCAGCGGCCGCCTTGGCCAGCACCGCGCCGACCAGCGCCTGATCGGGGATGCCAAGCGCCACCTGGCCGGAAGCCGCCAGCCGCGAGCCGAGGTCGTCAAGCCGCACCCCCCACGACGGCGCCGGCCGGCGTGCCGTCAGCAGCACCCTCCCCCCTGCCTCGGCGGCGAGGTTCAGAAGGTGCAGCAGCGGGCGCTCGGCAGCGGTGTCGGCCGCCTCGATCGCGATCCGGCCATGCGCGGGAAGCAGCCCTGGCAGCGACAGCGCCGACAGCTGCCCGCCGCTGATCACCGGCGCACCTGCCTCGCGCGCGAAAATCGCGGCCAGGTGGGTCTTGCCGGACCCCGGCGGCCCGCTCAGCACCAGCCGCCCGGCCGGCCAGGAAGCCGCCCGGCCGAGCCAGGCCAGCGCCAGGCGGTTCGAGGCGGCAGGCAGGAAATCGGCACGCGCGAGCGACGCACCGGGCGCGAAGGCGAAGGCGAGCTGCGCTGCGGGCGCGGTCAACCCGGCCGGCTCAATGCGGGTGCGGGTCGCGGAAGAAGGCGCTGTCGCGATAGCGCTGCAGCCAGTAGCGCGCCAAGACGCCGATCGCCGCCGCCGCCGGCACGGCAAGCAGCACGCCGAGGAAGCCGGCGACCACGCCGCCCGCCAGCAGCGCGAAGATCACCCAGACCGCGTGCAGCGCCACCCGCTCGCCGATGATGCGTGGGTAGATCACGTAGCCTTCCAGCAGGTTGCCGGCCATGAACACGGCCGCCACGGTCGCGATCTCGCGCCAGCTGCCGAACTGCACGGCAGCAAGCCCCACCGCCAGCAGCCCGCCCAGCAGCGTGCCGACATAGGGGATGAAACTGATCAGCCCCGCGGTCATGCCGACCATCAGGCCGAGCTCGAGGCCGGCTGCCGTCAGCGCCACAGCGTAGTAGGTGCCGAGCAGCAGCGAGACCAGGATCTGCCCGCGCACCCAGGCCGCCAGCACATCGTCGATCTCGCGCGAAAGCCGCCGCACCGTGCCGAGGTTGCGCAGCGGCACCCAGGATTCGACACGCAGCAGGATCAGCGGCCAGTCGCGCAGCAGGTAGAAGGCGACCACCGGCGTCACCACCAGCACGGTGACGATCGAGACCAGCTGCGCACCACCGCCGATCAGCGCGCCGACGGTACCGGTGATCCAGCCGACCAGGTTGTTGATCTGCCGTCCCGCGAGGTCACGCAGGTTGGCATCGACGAACTCCTCGCCCAGCGCCGTGGCCAGCGCGGTCAGCGCATCGCGCGCGAGGTCGCGAACCGCGGCGACGATGTCGGGCAGGCGCTGCAGCAGCAGCAGGAACTGCGCCGACAGCAGCGGGTAGATCAGCAGCAGGAAGGCGAGCACGATCGCGATCACCGCCAGCAGCAGCACGAACGCCGACAGGCCCCGCGGCACGCCGATATGCTGGAGCCTGGTGGCGGGCGGATCGAGCAGATAGGCAAGTGCCGCCGCCAGCACGAACGGCAGCAGCACGCCCGAGAAGACATGCAGCAGCACGAGCACGGCGGCGGTTCCGGCCAGCGCATAAAGGGCACGCTGGCGGCGCAGCCCGGCCAGCTGGTCGGGGCCGGGCGGGCCGGCGCGCGGCGGATCAGCCGGCTGCATCGCGCACCCAGCGGCGCATATAGGCGGCACCGGAGACGAAGGTCGTGGCCGCCACCACCACGATCGCGACATCCAGCAGCAGCGGCCACTGCACCGCGAACCCGCGCAAGCCCAGCGCCAGCGCCGCCAGCACGATCTGGGCGGCCGTGTTCAGCTTGCTGACATAGAGCGGCGCCATCACCGGCGGCGCCCCGAGGACATAGAGAATCAGCACGCCGCCGACGATCATCAGGTCGCGGAACACGACCAGGATCACCAGCCAGTCGGGCAGTTCCCCCATCATGCCCAGCGTCACATAGACCGAAACCAGCAGCGCCTTGTCGGCGACCGGATCGAGTGTCGCGCCGAGCGCGCTTTGCGTGCCCAGCCGCCGCGCCAGCAGGCCGTCGATCGCGTCGGAGACGCCGGCCGCCACGAACAGCCAGAACGCCGCCTGGAACCGGTGCTGCAGCATCAGCCAGACCGCCAGCGGCACCGCGCACAGCCGGGCCAGCGTGATCGCATTCGGGATGGTCAGCACCAGCGCGCGCGCCGCCCGCCGCGTCTCAGGGGCCGGCAAGCCGGACACGCCACGGCCCGCCCGCCTGGTCCGCCTCCAGCCGGATGCCTTCCGCCGCCAGTGTCTCCGCGGCGTTCGCCGGAGCCGCGGTCAGCAGCAGCGTGAGGTCGGCGTCGGCGGCGCGCAGCGCCTTGAGCTCGACCGCGGCGATGGCGACCGATGCGCCAAGCCGCCGCCGCAGCTCCGCCCATTGGCGCACGCCGCTGAAGCTCGCGTGCGCCTCGATCGGGCCGCCGCCGCCGCTGCCGCCCGTGGGGCCGGCCAGCCGCGTGCGCACGCGCCCGGCATCGAAGGTGATGGTCAAGGTGGCGCGATAGCGGTTCGGCGCCACCGCCTCGTCGTTGATCTCCACGCCCTGGAGCAGCGCCTCGATCTCGGGCAGCGGCAGGGTGCGAAGGGCGGCGGCGCGCTCCGGCGGCACGATGCGGCCCAGCAGCTGCTCCCACGCCTGGCGGGTGCCGTCGGCCAGCGCGCGCTCGCGCCCGGCCACGGCATCGCCCGCGACATCGACGCCGATGCCACGCACGGTCCAGGTCTCGTCCTGCGCCCTCGCGGCACGCCATGGCGGGGCGGCGAGCACGGCCGCGCCCAGCAGCGCGGCCAGCCCGCGGCGCGGCAGCACCGGCACACGGGCCGCGGCGCTGGTGCACCGATGGCGGCGATGGTGTATTGCCCGCTCTGTCATTCTGCCTGCCCGCCTCCCCCCCGGCCGATCCTCGGGGCCAGAAGACCTAGCCGAACGGACCCTGCCATGGCCAGCCTTGCCCCAGATCAGCCGCGCGCGGGCCAATCCTGCGCGGGCCAATCCTGCGCGGGCCAATCCTGCGCGGGCCTGTCGTACCGCGATGCCGGGGTGGATATCGCGGCCGGCGATGCCCTGGTGGATGCCATCGGCCCGCTGGCGAAATCCACCTCCCGCGCCGGCACGATCGGCGGGCTCGGCGGCTTCGGCGCGTTGTTCGATCCCCGCGCCGCCGGCTTCCAGGACCCCGTGCTGGTCGCCACCACCGATGGCGTCGGCACCAAGCTGAAGGTCGCGATCGAGGCGAACAGGCACGAGACGGTCGGCATCGACCTGGTGGCGATGTGCGTCAACGACCTGGTCGTGCAGGGCGCCGAGCCGCTGTTCTTCCTCGACTATTTCGCGGCGGCGAAACTCGCGGTCCCGCACGCCGCCTCGGTGATCGCCGGCATCGCCGAGGGCTGCCGCGAGGCCGGCTGCGCGCTGGTCGGCGGCGAGACCGCCGAGATGCCGGGCATGTATGCCAAGGGCGACTACGACCTCGCCGGCTTCGCGGTGGGCGCGGCCGAGCGCGGCACGCTGCTGCCGCGCGGCGTCGCACCGGGCGACCTGGTGCTGGGGCTGGCCAGTTCCGGGGTGCATTCCAACGGTTTTTCGCTGGTGCGCCGTGTGGTTGCCGGCACCGGCCTGGGCTACGCGGCCCCTGCCCCCTTCGCCGCCGGCCGGACCCTGGGCGAGGCCCTGCTGGCACCCACCCGGATCTATGTGAAAAGCGTGCTGGCAGCGCACCGCGTGGGGCTTCTGAAGGCGGCCGCGCACATCACCGGCGGTGGCCTCACCGGCAACCTGCCGCGGGTGCTGCCGCAGAATACTGTGGCAGTACTGGATGCCTTCCCGGTGCCGGAAGTCTTCCGCTGGCTTGCCGGCGCCGGCAAGGTCGCGCCCGAGGAGATGCTGCGCGTGTTCAACTGCGGCATCGGCATGGTGCTGGTGCTGGCGCCCGCGGCCGCGGCCGAGGCAACCCGCATGCTGGCGGCGGCCGGCGAGACGGTGATCCCGCTCGGCCGCATCGAGGGCGGGTCGGGTGCCGCGCATGTGCGCTTCGCCTCGCTTCCCGCGTTCGCCTGAAGCCGATGGCAGGGGTGCCGACGGCGGTGCTGATCAGCGGCCGCGGCAGCAATTTCTCGGCCCTGCATGCGGCGAGCCTGGCGCCCGGGTACCCGGCGCGGATCGCGCTGGTGATCTCGAACCGCGCCGATGCGCCGGGCCTGGAACTGGCGGCGGCCGCCGGCCTGCCGGCCGAGGTGATCGAGCACGCCGCGTTCGGCCGCGACCGCGAGAAGTTCGATGCCGCGCTGGATGCGAAACTGCATGCCGCCGGCATCCGGCTGGTGGCGCTGGCCGGCTTCATGCGGCTGCTGACGCCCCGTTTCGTCGACGCCTGGCGGGACCGGCTGGTGAACATCCATCCCAGCCTGCTGCCCGCCTTCCCTGGCCTCGACACGCACGCGCGTGCGCTGGCGGCGGGGGTGCGCCTGCATGGCGCCAGCGTGCACCTGGTGCGGGCCGAGGTCGATTCCGGCCCGATCCTGGCCCAGGGCGCGGTGCCGGTGCTGCCCGACGACACCGAGGACCGTCTCGCGGCCCGCGTCCTGGCGGTCGAGCACCGCATCTACCCGATGGCACTCGCCTGGCTCGCTGCCGGCAAGGTGAGGGTCGAGGGCAACGTCGCGCGGGTGGATGCGCCCTGTTCGGAGGCCGCGCTGATCAATCCCGCCGGGTAGGCCTGCCGCGCGATCTTGCCGGCGTGGGTCGCCGTTGGCTAGAACAGGCGAACCGCATCGCGCGCTTACGGAGCCCCGGACGCCATGGCCGACGCCACGCCCACGACTGCCCTGCCGCCGGTCACGCTCGAGGATTTCGCCGCCGACCGCGCCGGCTTCGCGCACCGGCTCTGGAAGGCCACCACCATTGGCATCGTGCTGGTTGCGATCGTGCTGGCGCTGATGGCGACCTTCCTGGTCTAGCAGTACCGGCCAGCCGGCGCCTCCCGGCTCAGCCGACGATCTCGATCGCGCTGAAGAAGTAGGCGATCTCCTTCGCGGCGTTCTCGGGGCTGTCGCTGCCGTGCGCGCTGTTGGCCTCGATGCTCTCGGCGAAGTCGGCGCGGATCGTGCCCTGCTTGGCCTTGGCAGGGTCGGTCGCGCCCATGATCTCGCGGTTGGCGGCAACCGCGTTCGGACCTTCCAGCACCTGCACCACCACCGGGCCGCTGGTCATGAACGTGCAGAGGTCGTTGAAGAACGGCCGCTCGCGGTGCACGGCATAGAACCCCTCGGCCTGGGCACGCGACAGGAACAGCCGCTTCTGCGCAACGATGCGCAGCCCCGCCTCCTCGAACCTTGCATTGATGCGCCCCGTCAGGTTGCGCCGCGTGGCGTCGGGCTTGAGGATGGAAAGCGTGCGCTCGGTCGCCATGGTTGGTCTTCCTGGGAGCTGAGATGGGAAGGCGGGGACTGATGGGAAGGCGGGGACTGATGGGAAGGCGGGGACTGGCCCTGGTTGCGGCGCGCGGCGTATAGCGGCGCGAGAAACCCCCGGCAACCCCAGGACCCCGGCCCGAAGCCCGTTCCCCATGGCGCTGCTTTCCATCTCCGACATCACGCTGCGCATCGCCGGGCGCGACCTGCTGCGTGGTGCCTCGCTGTCGATCGAGGCGGGGCGCAAGATCGGCATCGTCGGGCGTAACGGCACCGGCAAGACGACCCTGTTCCGCGCGATCGAAGGCGCGATCCAGGTCGACCAGGGCGAGATCAGGCTGGCCGAGCGCGCCCGCCTCGGCGTCGTCGCCCAGCACGCCCCCGACGGGCCGGACAGCGTGCTCGCGACCGTGCTGGCCGCCGACACCGAACGGGCGGCGCTGCTGGCCTGCCTCGACACCGCGCCGCCCGAGCGCCAGGCGGAGATTTTCGACCGGCTCGCCGCGATCGGCGCCGGTGCCGCCGAGGCCCGCGCCGCCACCATCCTGGCCGGGCTCGGCTTCACCGAGGCGGAGATCCAGGGGCCGGTCGCGAAACTCTCGGGCGGCTGGCGCATGCGCGTGGCGCTCGCCGCGGCGCTGTCGCTGGCACCGGACCTGCTGCTGCTCGACGAACCGACCAACCATCTCGATCTCGAAGCCGCGCTGTGGCTGGAAGGCTGGCTGAGGAAGTTCCCCGGCGCGATGCTGCTGATCAGCCACGACCGCGCCCTGCTCGACCGCGTGCCCGACGCCATCGCGCACCTCGACAACGCGAGACTGACGCTGTGGCAGGGCGGCTATTCGGCGTTCGCGCGCCAGCGGGCGGAGCGTGCCTCGCACGCGGCCGCGGCGATGGTGCGCTACCAGCGCGAACGCGCCCACCTGCAGGCATTCGTCGACCGCTTCCGCTCCAAGGCCAGCAAGGCGCGCCAGGCACAGAGCAAGCTGAAGGCGATCGCGCGCATGACCCCGCCCGAGACCTGGTCGGGCGAGGATGCCGCGCAGTCGATCGACCTGCCGCCGCCCGCCGAACTGGCGCCGCCGCTGCTTACCGCCGAGCGCGCCGCCGTCGGCTATGGCGCCCGCCGGGTGCTGGACGGCATGGATTACCGCATCGACCCCGAGGATCGGATCGCGCTTTTGGGCCGCAACGGCAACGGCAAGTCGACGCTGGCGAAACTGCTTGCCGGCAAGCTCGATGTCATGGCCGGCGAGCTTCGCCGCGCGCCGAAAATCGCGGTCGGCTACTTCGCCCAGCACCAGGAGGAGGAGCTGCTGGCGGAATCGACGCCGCTCGAGCACATGCGCGCTGCGCTGCCTCTCGCCATGCCCGAGAAATGCCGCGCCCAGCTGGCCCGCTT
>JADYYZ010000294.1 GCA_020853405.1 Acetobacteraceae bacterium | reverse complement strand
GGCGATGCGGCGGAAGTGCTGGCAGGCGAGTCGGGTACGGCTGATGCGGGCTACATGGAGGCACTGCGCCGCCAGTTCGGTCTTGACGTGCCAGCACACCAGCGGCTGCTGAACTATCTGACCCGCCTTCTGCATTTCGACCTGGGCTGGTCGTTCCGCCACGGCATGTCGATCGCCGCGCTGATCTTCGATCGGCTGCCGGCGACACTGCTGCTGCTGGGGGCTGCATTGTCCATTGCGGTTGTGCTGGGCATCGTGCTGGGCGTGGCGGCGGCACGCGGGGTCAATCGCTGGCCCGACGAACTGATCAGTTTTGCGGCACTGCTTCTGTACGCGACGCCGCTGTTCTGGGTGGGCCTGATGCTGATCCTGCTGTTCTCGGTGCAGCTGGGCTGGCTGCCGACGGGCGGCATGCGCGACGTGGTGGCGATGTACACGGGATTGGATGGCGTGATCGACCGCGCACGCCACCTGGTGCTTCCGGCCACCACGCTGGCGCTGTTCTTCGTCGCAATCTACGCCCGGCTTGTCAGGGCTTCGGTCCTGCAGGTGTACGGCATGGATTATGTCAGGCTCGCACGGGCCAAGGGAATCAGCGAACGGCGTGTGGCCTTCCGCCATGTGCTGCGCAACGCGTTGCTGCCGCTGGTAACCATGGTCGGGCTGCAGGCCGGCGCGGTAATGGGTGGATCGGTGCTGGTCGAAACCGTCTTCGCCTGGCCGGGCCTGGGTCGCCTCGCGTTCGAGGCGGTGTTCCAGCGCGACCAGAACCTGCTGCTGTCGATCCTGCTGGTGAGTTCGCTGTTCGTCGTCGTGGTCAATTTCCTGGTCGACCTGCTGTATGTACGGCTGGATCCGACCATCGAGCTCCGCTGATGGATGTACTGCGCCGCCTGGCACGTCGCCGGGCATCAGTGCTGGGCCTGCTGGTGCTGGCGCTGGTTGCCGCGGTCGGTTGCGCCGCCTGGCTTCTGTATCCGGCTGATCCGTTCGACATGGCCGGCGCGCCGCTGCTCGCACCGGGCGAGGAGGCAGAGTTCCCGCTGGGCACCGACAATCTGGGGCGCGATCTCGCTGCTGCAGTGGTGCATGGCGCGCGGGTTTCGTTGCTGGTCGGCCTCGCCGCGGCGGCCGGCGCGCTGCTGATCGGCACGCTGGTGGGCGCGCTGGCCGGCTTCCATGGCGGCTGGGTGGACGATGCGCTGATGCGGCTTACGGAGCTGTTCCAGACGATTCCGCCGTTCCTGTTCGCGATCGTGCTGGTCTCGCTGTTCGCGCCTTCGGTCGGTGTGATCGTTGCCGCACTGGCCGTGGTTTCCTGGCCGCCGATCGCGCGATTGGCTCGGGCCGAGGTGCTGGCACTACGCCAGCGCGAGTTCGTTCTGGGGTGCATCACGCTCGGGATGTCCGATGTGCGCATCCTGGCGACCCAGATCCTCCCCAACGCCGCGCCGCCCCTGATCGTGACCGGCACCATCACCGTCGCCTCGGCGATCCTTGCCGAAGCGGGGCTGTCGTTCCTCGGGCTTGGCGACCCCAACGTGATGAGCTGGGGCACCATGATCGGATCGGGGCGGGATCTGATCCGCAGTGCGCCCTGGATTTCCATCGTGCCTGGCATCGCCATCGTGATCACCGTGCTGGCACTGAACCTGGTGGGCGAGGGCTTGAACGACGCACTGAACCCCCGCCTGCGCAGCCACACGGGCTGAAGGCCCGTGCTGAGCGTGCGGGGTCTCTCGATCGGCTTCGGCAGCATGCCGACCATGCTGGTCGAGGACATGGCGCTGTCTCTGGAATCCGGCCGCACACTGGCGCTGGTCGGTGAAAGCGGCTGCGGCAAGTCGATGACCGCGCTGGCTCTGCTGGGTCTGCTGCCGCCGCCGCTGCGCGTGCTGGGCGGCAGCGCATTGCTCGACGGCCAGGACATCCTGGCGATGACGCAGGATGGGTTGCGCCGCGTGCGGGGAAGACAGATCGGGCTGATCCTGCAGGAACCGATGACGGCGCTGAACCCGGCCTTCACCATTGCCGACCAGATCATCGAGGCGATCACCGCCCATCGGTCCGTATCGCGCCATGTCGCGCTCGACCAGGCAGGCACCTTGTTGGCGCGCATGCGCATTCCCGATCCGCAGCGGGTGCTGGGCGAGTATCCGCACCGGCTCTCGGGTGGCATGCGCCAGCGCGTGGTGATCGCGATCGCCATGGCCGGAAAACCCGGGGCGCTGTTCGCCGACGAACCGACCACCGCGCTGGACGTGACCGTGCAGGCGCAGATTCTGGCCCTGCTGCGTGAGCTGCAGCAGGATGCCGGTCTCGCGCTGCTGCTGATCACGCACAATCTGGGCGTAGTGGCCCAGTCGGCGCATCGGGTCGCGGTGATGTATGCCGGCCGCCTGGTCGAGGAGGGGCCGACGGCGGAGATCTTCGCACACCCGGCCCACCCCTATACGCGGGGCCTGCTCGCCGCCACGCCGCGGCCTGGCCGCCGCATGCTGCCGGTGCCGATCCCGGGCACCGTGCCTGCGCCCGGGAGCCTGCGCTGGCGGGGCTGCGCCTTCGCCGCGCGCTGCCCCGCCGTGCTGGACGCCTGCCGTGACGCACCGCCGCCGCTCGCCGTTGTCGGCACCGGCCACCGCGCCGCGTGCATCCGGGCCATCGCATGAGCGCTGCACTGCTGGAGGTGCGAGACCTCGCCGTGCGCTTCGATACGCCGCGCGGCATGGTGCATGCGGTGAATGGTGTAAGTTTCACCGTTGCGCCGGGCGAGACGGTCGGTGTGGTGGGGGAATCCGGCTGCGGCAAATCCTCGATGGCGCGTGCGCTTATGGGGCTGGTTTCGGCCGAAGGCAGCATCCGACTGCTGGGCAATGAGCTGGCCGGTCGCAGCCGTCGCGCCTGGATTGGCCTGCGCCCGCTGGTTCAGATGGTGTTCCAGGATCCGGCCGCATCACTGAATCCGCGACTTTCGGTAGGTACCCTGGTAGCCGAGCCGCTGCGCCTGCATCGCCGCCCCGAGCCCGAGTCTACGGCGAGGCAGCTGATGGCGCGCGTCGGGCTGCCGGCGGAGTTCCACACGCGCTACCCGCACGAACTCTCGGGCGGCCAGCGCCAGCGCGTGGCCATCGCGCGCGCTCTCGCCCTGTCACCGAAACTGCTGGTATGCGACGAGCCGGTCTCGGCGCTGGATGTCTCGGTACAGGCGCAGGTGGTGCGCTTGCTGGCCGAGCTGCAGCAGGAGCTCGGGCTTGCCATGCTGTTCATCACGCACGACCTGGCACTGGTGGAGGCCATCACTGCGCGTGTCCTGGTGATGTATCTTGGCCGGGTGGTGGAGGTGCTGGATCAGGCAGCGTGGGAAGCGCCTGCGCACCCCTACACACGCGCACTGCGCGCTGCCGTGCCGGTTCCCGACCCGACGGCACCTGTCGTCACGCCGCTTGCGGGCGATCCGCCAAGCCCGCTTGCCCTGCCGCCCGGCTGCAGTTTCGCCGCGCGCTGCACCGCCGCCATCGCACGTTGCCGCGAGGAGCGGCCCGAATTGCGCGCACTTCGCCCGGGCCACCACGCCGCCTGCCACCGCGCCGAGGAAGTCTCCGCATGGACCGGCCCGACATCCTGATCATCGGCGGCGGTTCGGCCGGATGCGTGCTGGCCGCGCGCCTGTCGGAGGATGCAGCGACGCGCGTGCTGCTGCTGGAGGCCGGGCGCGACACGCCGCCTGATCGCGTCGAGCCGGAAATCCTCGATTCCTATCCGCGCATCGCCTATTTCAATCCGAAGAATCTCTGGGCCGATCTGCGCGTGCAGCTCACGCCCGTGCCGCACAACAACCCCGGCGCCGCGCCGCCGCATGTTCGCTACGAACAGCCGCGGCTGATGGGCGGCGGCTCCAGCCTGAACGACATGCAGGCCAACCGTGGCACCCCCGACGACTACGAGGCGTGGGATAGAATGGGCGCCACCGGCTGGGGCTGGTCGAACGTGCTGCCCTATTTCCGCAAGCTCGAACGCGACATGGATTTCGATGGCCCGCTGCACGGCAGCGACGGGCCTATCCCGATCCGCCGCATCATGCCCGATGTGTGGCCCGGCTTCTCGCGTGCCGCCGCGGACGCCTTCGGCGCAGCGGGCTATCCCTTCATCGCCGACCAGAACGCAGACTTCACCGACGGCTACTTTCCGGTCGCCATCAGCAACCTGTATGACCGGCGCGTATCCACCGCGATTGGCTATCTGACGAACGCGGTGCGGCGCCGCCCGAACCTGAAGATCCAGCCCGCTGCTCGGGTGCTGGACCTGGTCGTCGAAGGCATGCGCATCGTCGGCGTCCGCGTTGTCGTCGGGGGCAGCGAGCAGGTCATCAACGCGTCCCGCGTGATCGTCTGCACCGGGGCATTGCATTCGCCCGCCCTGCTGCTGCGGGCCGGCATCGGGCCGGCGGCTGCGTCGGGGGCGCTTGGCATCCCGGTGCTGGCCGACCGGCCTGGCGTCGGCGCGAACCTGATGGAGCACCCCGCGATCTCGATCAGTGCCTGGCTGAAGCCCGAGGCGCGGCTGCCGGAGACGATGCGCCGGCATATCCATGTCGGTCTCCGTTGGTCGTCTGAGGAGCCCGGATGCCCGTCGCAGGACATGTACATGGTGGCGATGTGCCGCACCGGCTGGCATCCGCTGGGCCTTCGCATCGGCGGGCTGATGACCTGGGCCAACAAGACCTTCTCGCGCGGGCAGGTCAGTCTTGCCGGTGCCGATCCGTGGGTCGAGCCGCGCGTGGTCTTCGCAATGGGTTCTGATGCGCGCGACGTGGCGCGGCTGAAGACGGGCCTGCGCAAGATCGCGGCACTTTATCAACACCCGGCGCTGGCCGCCGCGGTGACCGATCCGTTTCCCACCAGCTACAGCGAGCGCATCCGCGACCTTGGCCGCATCAACCGCCGGAACCTGGTTCTCACCGGCCTGCTTTCCGCCATCATGGAGACCTCGCCTCGGCTCCGCGCCCGCATCGTGCAGAACGTGGTAACCGAAGGCGCCACGCTGCAGCGGCTGCTGGCCGACGACGAGGCGATGGAGGCGTTCGTGCGCGCCAAGGTGCACGGCATCTGGCACGCCTCCGGTACCTGCCGCATGGGTGATCCGGCCGACCGGATGGCGGTCTGCGACACGATGGGCCAGGTGATCGGCGTCGAGGGTCTGAGCGTGTGCGACGCCTC
>JADYYZ010000293.1 GCA_020853405.1 Acetobacteraceae bacterium | reverse complement strand
TGCCGGACCGGCCGAGGCCACCGCGGCAATGCACCAGCACACGCCCGCCGCCCTGGAGGATGCAACGCAGCGCCGGGCCGGTTTCTTCCCATGCCGCTTCGAAGGCGTCATCGGGGGTCGCGAAATCGAGGATCGGCGCGTGGTACCAGGGAATTCCCAGCGCGGCGCAGAGCGCGCCCGCCAGGTCGGCCGGGGCGCCAGGCTCGACCAGGCTCAGCACGGCATCGGGTGCCCAGGCGGCGATCGCCGCCTGGTGCTGGTCGCGCGGCAGCGGTGCGATCCCGATGGCGCCACCACCGCCGAGCGCAATGCTGGCGATGGCCCAGCCAGCCGGGTGCGGCACCGCCGGCCTCACGCCGCCGGGGCCGACGCCCGTGCCAGCGCCTGGATGCGCCTGGCCATTGCCGCCACGCCGTTGCCGCGATTCATCGACAACGAGCCGAGCAGGCCGAAATCCTTCAGGAAGCCAGGGTCGGTTGCTGCGATCTCGGCGGCGCTGCGGCCGCCATAGACGCGCAGCAGGATGGCGGCCAGGCCCTTGACGATCGGCGCATCGCTGTCGGCGGCCAGCCACAGCCTGCCGTTCTGCCAGTGCGGCTGCAGCCACACCCGTGCCTGGCAGCCCTGCACCAGTTTCTCGTCCTGCTGCCATTCCGGCGGAAAGGGCGGCAGCGCCCGGCCCCAGTCGATGATCACCTGGAACCGGTCGAGATCGTCGTCGAAGAACTTCAGCTCCTCGTCGATGGCGGCGATCGCCTCGGCCGGCGTCGGCTCGGGCGGCGGGGGGAACGGGTCGGGCACGCGGTGCAGATAGGCGAGAGCGGCGGATGGCGGAAGCCCGGGCGTGCTAGAAGGCAGGAATGCGCGTTCCCCATATCCGTTTCCTGCTTCTGCACGCCCTTGGCGGAGTCGCGGTCGGGCTCGGCGCCACCCTGCTGCTGGTCTGGCTGGATGTCGGCCGGCTCGGCACGCTGGCCGCTGCCTCGCCCGAGGGGTCGATCGCGCTGGCGCTGCTCGGCTTCGGGTTCTCGGTGACGTTCGGCTCGGCAGCGATCGGGGCGGCGATCATGGGCGAGGCAGGGCAGGACGAACCCGGCCCGCCGCGTGCCCGCGCGCTGTTCCCGCCGAAGGTAGCCTCGGCCCCGGCCGGTTTCGCGGCCGGGTTCGATCACCGATCCGGCTGACCGCCGCGCCGGGTGGCGCCCCCGGCAGCATGGCCACGTCGGGCCGAAGCGGTCATGCTCTGCAATGCCCTGTCTCGGCGGGTGATTCACGCCTGCGGTGAGCACACGCTAGCCGATCACCTGCTGGCCGATGCCGGTGATCCGCGCGTACAGATCCGCCCCCCAGATCTTCGTGCCGAGTTCGTCGCGCACCTTCCGGGTGGCGGAAATGAAGGGCGCCTTGTCGGGGTAGGTCACGGCGAGGCCGGCTGCCTTGAACCTGGCCAGCACCTCCTCGGCCTGCGGCGCCATGATGGTGCGGCCGACAGCGGTCGCCTCGGCGTCGGCCTGGCGCAGCAGCTCGCGGTCGGCGGCAGGGAGGCGGTTCCAGAACGGCTCGCCCACCATCACGTATGCCGGCTTGTCGATGTAATCGACCATGGCGACGCATTTCTGCACCTCGTAAAATTTCGAGGCCCAGATCGTCTCGATCGGATTCTCCTGGCCATCGACCGTGCCGAGCTGGAGCGCCTGGTAGACCTCGGAGAACGCCATCGGCGTCGGCCTTGCCCCAAGCGCGGCCAGGCTCATCACATAATAATCCTGCTCGGGGCTGCGCAGTTTCAGGCCGCGCAGGTCGTCGATGCTGCTGATCACCCTGTTGGCCGAGATCTGGCGCGGGTTGCGCGGCAGGAAGCCGAGAAGGCGCACGCGCCGGCGCCGCACCAGGTCGTCCTGCCACTTCACCGCCTCCGGCAAGGCCAGCACGGCCAGGTGGTTGGCGAGGCCCCGCATCAGATAGGGCAGCGCGAGATACTCGATCTCGCGGATGCCCGGATCGCCGCTGGCCATCACCTGCGTGGTGTTGAGCCCGAGCTGGGCAAGCATCTCGGCCGGGGTTCCGAGCTGGTTGCCGCCGAAGATCGAGACCTTCAGGCGTCCGTTGCTGCCGGCCTCCACCACCTCCTTGAATTTGCGGGCGGCGGAGTATTGCGCCTCACCTTCCTTCGCCCAGGTGCCGTAGCGGAGCTCGCTCGCCTGGGCCCGGGCAGGATCGGCGATGAAGGGGGTGGCGAGCGTCGTGGCAAGCAGTGTGCGGCGATGCATGGCGGCCTACTCCTGTACGGTGAACGACTGCGTCTTCAGGTGCTCGACCAGGCGCGAGGTCGTCGCAACGATATGCTCGGCGAACCGTTCCCCCGCCTCGGCCGAGGCCAGGCGCGGGTCGCCGGAGACGATGCCGTTGGCGCAATGGTCGGTCACGGCGAGCGGCAGGTTGACCTCGAGCCCGCCCAGCTTGCCGCTGGCGAGCCCGGCGGTCGGCATGCCAAGCATGGTGCCGCCCGGCGCCGGCGCCTGGAACAGGTCGCCCCGCACCAGCCCGGGCAGCAGGTGCAGATAGACCGAAGTCATCGGGTCGGCGCCATGCCCTTGCGCCTTCGCCGCATTCTCGCCGTGCGCGGCCTGCCAGACCGCGGGCGGGATCATCCGCCAGATATTCACCCACGGCACGATCACGCGCCGTTCCGCGCGGAGCGTGCGCGAAACCTCGTCGATCAGCGGCGCGTTGCCGGAATGCCCGTTGAACACCAGCAACCGGTCGAGGCCGTGATCGAGGAAACTGTCGATCACGTCGCGCAGCAGCGCGCGGAAGGTCGTCGCGCGCAGCTGGATGCCGCCGGGCATGGTGCGGAAATAGTCTGCATGCCCGAACGGGATGGTCGGCGCGGCGATGCTGCCGGTTTTCGCGGCGATCCGTCCGGCCAGCAGTTCGGTCAGCATGAAGTCGCCCATCGGCGCGCCCGGCCCCTGCTCCTCCTGGCTGCCGAGCGGGATCAGGATCAGCGGCGGCGCGCCTTTGATCGCCTCGGCGAACTCCAGGAAGCTCATCTCGGCAAGCAGGTGCTTCATCGGCCGGGTCCGAAAACGAGGTCGGGAAGGATCAGCGTCAGCTGAGGGATATAGGCGATCAGCAGCACGGCGATGCCGAGCGGAACGTACCAGGGCAGCATGGCGCGGCACATCTCGGAAAAACCGATGCCGGCCTGTTCCTGGGCGATGTACATCAGCACGCCCACCGGCGGCGTGGCGCCGCCGATGATCAGCAGGAATATGAACAGCACCCCGAAATGCACGGGGTCGATGCCGAAACTCACCACCACCGGCACCAGGATCGGCGTCAGCACGATCTCGGCCGAGCTCGCCACCATGAACAGGCCGACCACGAGCAGGAAGGCGATCATGATCAGCAGGATCAGCGCCGGGCTGTCGGTGACCTCGCCCAGGTGGGCGGCGATCTCCTGCGGCACCTGCTCGCGCAGCATGATCCAGCTGAAGGCGGACGCGATGGCGACGATGAACAGGATGCGCGCCGATGACAGGCCGACATCGACGAAAATGTTCCATGCCTCCAGCATGCTCACGTTGCGATAGGCGAGCGTCCCCAGCACCAGGCCATAGAGTGCGGCCACCGCGGCCGCCTCGGTCGGCGTGAAGGCACCGCTCAGCATGCCGCCGACAATGATCAGCGGCAGCAGCAGCGCGGGGCCTCCCGCCCAGGTCGCCTGCACCAGTTCGGGAAGCGTCGCGCGGGGATATTTCGGATACGCCTCGCGCACCGCCACGAAGTGGATCCAGGCCATCTGCACGGCGATGATCAGGAACCCGGGGAACACGCCTGCCAGCAGCAGCCGCCCGACCGAAACATCCGCCAGCGCGCCATAGATTACCATCGCCGAACTTGGCGGGATGATCGGCCCCACCACGGCACTTGCCACCGTGCAGGCGGCCGAGAAGCCGGCCGGGTAGCCTTCCTTCTTCATCGCCGGGATCAGGATCGCCCCCGATGCCGCGACGTCGGCCGTGGCACTGCCGCTCATGCCCGCGAAGATCACCGAGGAGAAGGCGTTGATCTGGGCAAGCCCGCCCGGCAGGTGGCCGACCAGGGCGCGGCTGAACAGCATGATCCGTTCGGTCAGCCGGCAGGCATTCATCAGCTCCCCGGCCAGGAAGAAGAACGGAATCGCCAGAATCAGGAAACTGTTGACGCTGGCGGTCGAACGCTGCGTCAGCATGCCAAGGTCGATGTCGGCGGCCAGCAGGTAGGCGGCACTCGCCGCCCCCATCGCGAAGCCCACCGGCAGACCGGCCAGCAGCAGCACGACCATCAGCGCCAGCATCAGTGCCGCGGTCAAAGCGGCCTGTCCTCGCTGTCGGGGCTGGCATCGGGTCCGCCGGCGAAGCGCCGCACCAGCAGGAAGGCGATCATCAGCGCGGCGCCGATCGCGGCCGGCAGGCGGACCCAGGCGGCGCTGATGTCGAGTGCGCCCAGGCTGGCCCAGGACTCGATCTCGATCACCTCGATCGAGTACCAGCCCATCGTGCCCAGGAAGAACAGGGAGGCGGCCAGGTTCACCAGCCGAAGGGTGCAGCGTAGCAAGGGCGGTGCCGCGCGGAACAGAACATCGACGTCGAGGTGCTTGCCATCGAGTGTCACCGCCGCGGCGCCGAGGAACACCAGCCAGACCAGCAGGAGCTTCGAAATCTCCTCGCTCCAGATCAGTGGGCGGTTGAACAGGTAGCGGGCGACGACCTGGAGCGTGGTCAGCGCCACGATCGCCAGGAACATGGCGCCGACGGCGAGTTTCAGCGGCAGGGCCAGGTCGCGGCGGAGCATCCTCACCCGAGCAATGCTGAAGCGGAACGTTCCGCACGGCAAGCCCGGATTGACGCGCCGTGCGTGGCGCCGCACACACTCGCCCCGCCATGCAGGACACGCCGCGCCGCCGCGCGCCGAAACCCTTCGCGCGCGAGGTGAAGGCGCCGCATCCGGTCGAACCCGCGCCCTCCGCCGACCAGCCGCGCCGGGCCGAGGACCAGCGCCATTGCGGTCTGAACGCGGTCGCCGCCTTGTTCGAGCATCGCCCCGCCTCGGTGCAGCGGCTGCTCTACAGCGAACGCCGCAAAGCCGAGGTCGGTGCCTGGTGCAAGCAGCTCGCGGCCGGCCGCCGGCCCTATCGCCTGCTGCCCGAGAACGAGCTCGCGAAGGTGGCCGGCAGCATCCATCACGGCGGCATCGTCGCAATTGCCGATCCCTTGCGCGTGGCGGCGTTCTCGCCCGGCACGATCGCCGCCGGCGCCGCGCCCGGTTCGCCGCCCGTGCTGGTGCTCGACGGCGTGGGCAATCCGCAGAATTTCGGCGCCATCGCCCGCAGCGCCGCCTATCTCGGCGTGCGCCACCTGGTGCTGTCCACCGATCCGCGCCAGGCCTACCCTTCCGACGCCGCGATCCGGGTAGCGGAGGGCGCGCTGGAACTGCTGTCGCTGTGGCGGGCGCGCGACCTGCCGACGGCGCTTGCGGCGCTCGGCCGGCATTTCACCACGCTGGCGGCGGCGCTGGCGCCGGATGGCATCGTGCCCGACCTCGTGCCGCAAGGCAGGCCGGTTGCGATCGTGCTGGGCAACGAGGAGGAGGGGCTGGCGGCGGCCAGCATCGCCGCCTGCGCGCACGTCGTCACCATCCCCGGGTCGGGCACGGTGCAGTCGCTGAATGTCGGCGCGGCGGCCGCGATCCTGGCCTGGCACTTCCGGGCCGGCGTGCCCGCCGCGCCGACGGCGGGGTTGCCTCGTTGAGCCGGCAAGTCCAGGCTTCGCGCCCCCCGGGATGCCGCATCGGAGAACCGCCGCCATGAGCGCCCCCACCCGCCGCGTGCTGCTCGTCGCCCCGCTCGCCACGCCGGCACTGGCGGCGCGGCGCGCAGAGGCGCAGCCGGCCGCCGCGGCGCCCATCGCCGGCGGCAGGCCGGTGCGGCTGGTGGTGCCGTTCCCGCCCGGCGGCGGCGTGGACCTTCTGGGCAGACTTCTGGGCGAGCGGCTGCAGCCGATCCTCGGCAACCAGTTCGTGATCGACAACCGTAGCGGCGTCGGCGGCAATCTGGGCGCCGACAATGTCGCGAAAAGCCCGCCCGACGGGGGTACGCTGGGGCTGCTCAGCAGCACCGTCCTCGCCGCCAACGAGTTCCTGTACAGCCGCCTGCCGTTCAACGTGCGCACCGATTTCACGCCGATCAGCCGCGTCTGCTGGGGCACGGTGCTGTGCGTGGTGAACGCCGAGACGGCGCGGGCGCGCGGCTGGGACGATTTCCGCGCCCTGATCGCCTGGTCGAAGGCGAACCCCGAAAAAGTCACCATGGGCTCGTCGGGCGTCGGCACGATCAGCCATTTCACGATCGCGCTGGTCAACGAACGCACCGGCGCGCACATCACGCACGTCCCCTATCGCGGCGGCGGGCCGGCGCTTACCGACCTTCTGGCCGGCACCATCGACATGATGTTCGATGTGATGCCGGCACTGATGCCGCACGTCGAGGCGGGCCGGCTGAAGGCGCTGGCGGTGGGCAGCCGCGATCCGCTGCCGATCCTGCCCGACGTGCCGGCGATGCGCGACTTCGCCGATCTGGGATTAGGCGATCTCGACATGGTGACCTGGTATGCAGTGGTCGGCCCCGCCGGCATGGCGCCGGACCTTGCCGCGAGGCTGTCGCAGGCGCTGCGCCAGGTCGTGGTCGAGCCCCAGTTCGCCGAGAAACTGGCGCCGCTCGGCAATTTCGCGGTTTCCGACGACAGCCCCGCCGACCTTGCCGCCTTCATCGGGCGCGAACGGGTGCGCTGGGAGGCGATCGTGAAGCTCTCCGGCGCCCGCGTGGAGTGAGCGGGCGGCCGTGAGCCCCGAACAGATGCTCGCCTTCGTCGACGAGCACTTTCCGCAGGCCGGGTTCGGCACCGGCCAGTTCGTGCTGGAGGCGCTGGAGGCGGGCGGGTTCTGCCGCGTGCGGATGCCCTTCCGCCCCGAATGGCTGCGTCCGGGACCGACCGTGTCGGGGCCGGCGATCATGTATCTCGGCGACATCGCCGCCTGGATTTCCGTGCTGAAGGCGGTCGGGCCGGAGCCGGCGGCGGTGACCAGCACGCTGAACTGCACCTTCCTGCGCGCCGCCGGCCAGAACGACCTGGTGTGCGAGACCAGGGTCCTGAAGCGCGGCAAGAAACTGGTGGCGACCAGCGGCGAGGTCTGCCGGGCGGGCGATGCCGAGCTGGTGGCGCACGTGACCACCACCTACGCGCTGCCCTCGCGCTGAGGCACCGGCCGATTTCCGGCTGCCGGCCCTTGGGAAGCATCCCCGGCCGTGCCACGCTCTGCTGTGCCGATCGCGGCCCGACCAGACGGAGACCCCCCACGATATGGACAGCGCGACCCAAGCCAGCATGAACGGCGCGGAGAGCCTGGTGCGCACGCTGCTCGATTCCGGCGTCGACACCTGCTTTGCCAATCCCGGCACCAGCGAGATGCATTTCGTCGCAGCGCTCGACCGCATCACCGGCGCCGACGGGCGCGGCATGCGCTGCGTGCTCGGCCTGTTCGAAGGCGCGGTCAGCGGCATGGCGGACGGCTACGCCAGGATGGCGGAGAAGCCGGCGGCGACCCTGCTGCATTGCGGCCCCGGCATGGCCAACGCGCTGGCCAACATGCACAACGCCCGGCGGGCGCGCACGCCGATGGTCAACATCGTCGGCGACCACGCCACCTACCACCGCGCGCACGACGCCCCGCTCACCTCGGATGTCGAGGGCGCGGCGCGGCCGTTCTCGGACTGGGTGCAGGGCGGCACCTCCTCGCGCAGCATCGCCGCCGATGGTGCGGCTGCCGTGCAGGCCGCACGCACCCCGCCCGGCCAGGTGGCGACGCTGGTGCTGCCCGCCAACACCGCCTGGGAGCAGGCGGACGGGCCGGCGCCGCCGCTGCCGGTGCCCGCCCGCGCGATGCCGGCGCCGGCCGGGATCGAAACCGCGGCACGCCTGCTGCGCGACGCCGGGGCGCAGGCGGTGCTGCTGCTGGCAGGCCCGGCGGTGGCGACCGATGCCGGCCAGCGCGCCGCGCTCCGCATCGCCACCGCCACCGGCTGCAAACTGATCGCGCAAGGCTCGAACGCCCGCTTCGCGCGCGGCCAGGGGCGCGTGCCGATCGAGCGCGTGCCCTATGTGATCGATATCGCGCTCGGCACGCTGAAGGGGTTCCGCGTTGCCGTGCTCGCCGGCATGAAGGCGCCGGTCGGTTTCTTCGCCTATCCAGGCAAGCCCGGTCTGATGCTGCCGCCTGGCTGCGCGACGCACGAGCTGGCGCGCATCGAGCAGGATGTCGTGGGCGGGCTCGAGGCGCTGGCCGAGGCGCTGGGCGCCGCGCGCGACGTGAAGCTCCCCGACCCCGGCCCCCGTCCCGAGGTGCCGCGCACCGCCGCGGTCTCGCCCGAGGCGCTGGCCATGACGCTGGCGGCGCTGCTGCCGGAGGGCGCGATCGTCGCCGACGAAAGCGTCTCGTTCGGCCGCGGCTTCTTCCCCAACACCCACGCCGCGGCACCGCACGACTGGCTGCAGGTCACCGGCGGCGCGATCGGCTGCGGCCTGCCGCTGGCGGCGGGGGCGGCGATCGCCTGCCCCGATCGCAAGGTGGTCTGCCTGGAGGCGGACGGCAGCGCGATGTACACCCTGCAGGCGCTGTGGACGATGGCACGCGAGCGAAGCGACGTCTGCGTCACCATCCTTTCCAACCGCAAATACCAGATCCTGCTGGGCGAGCTGGCCGGTGTCGGCGCCAATCCGGGCCGCACCGCGCTCGACATGATGGACCTTTCCAACCCCGATCTCGACTGGCCGACGATCGCGCGCGGCATGGGTGTCGAGGGTGCCCGCGCGACCAGCATCGCGGAATACGCCGACCTGTTCGGTGCTGCGATGGCGCGCCGGGGCCCGTTCCTGATCGAGCTGGTGATCTGAGCCCGCCGCACGTGGAAATCCTGAACTTCGCCAGCGTCCGGCCGGAGTGGATCGACTACAACGGTCACATGAACGTCGCCTGGTACGTGGCGGCGATGGACCAGGCGACCGACCTGCTGTGGGAGGAGCTCGGGCTCGGCACGCGCTTTCGCGCCCGCGGCCGCGCCACCTTCGCCGCCGAATGCTGGATCGGCTACCGGCGCGAACTGTTCGAGGGCGCGCCGCTGTCCGCCCGCTGCTGGCTGCTCGCCCACGATGCGAAGCGCCTGCTGGTGCGCTGCCAGCTGCTGCACGCCGATGAAGGCTTCCTTGCCAG
Source organism: Acetobacteraceae bacterium (assembly GCA_020853405.1). Taxonomy (GTDB): domain Bacteria; phylum Pseudomonadota; class Alphaproteobacteria; order Acetobacterales; family Acetobacteraceae; genus JADYYZ01. Next base: position 5,033 of record JADYYZ010000293.1, on the reverse strand, counting down.
CGAGGCGGAATGGCTGGCGCTTGGCATCGACCTCGAAACGCGCCGCGTCGCGCCCTGGCCGGCCGACGTGGTGCGGAACTTCGAAGCCTTCGCGGCCCGCCATCCGTTGCCGCCCGACGGGCCGCCGCCACGCCTCGCCATCACCGGCAACCGCTGAAGGAGCAGAGACGCATGCTGACCCGTCGCACCACGCTTGGCCTTGCTGTGCTGGCCCTCGCGGTGCCGCGCCCCGGCGCCGCCCAGGCCGCGGCCGGGCCGCTCAGCCTGCCGCCCCTTGGCTATGCGGCCGACGCCAACGAGCCGCACATCGATGCGATGACCATGACCATCCATCACGGAAGGCACCACGCGGCGTATGTGGCGAACGCCAATGCGCTGCTGCGCGAGCATCCGCAGGTGGCGGCGATGAACGTACCCGACATGCTGGCGAGGCTTTCCGAGCTGCCCGAGACGATCCGCACCGGCATCCGTAACAATGTCGGCGGGCACGCCAACCACACCATGTTCTGGCAGATCATGGGCGGCAAGGGTGGCGAGCCTTCCGGCGAGCTCGCCGCGGCGATCGCGCGCGACCTCGGCGGCATGGAGAAGTTCCGCGCCGACTTCAACGCCGCGGGCCTGCGCGTATTCGGCAGCGGCTGGGTGTTCGTGACCGTCGGGCGCGACGGCAGGCTGGCGCTTGCCGCCCGCCCCAACCAGGACACGCCGCTGGCCGACGGCGCGCGCGTGCTGATGGGCAACGATGTGTGGGAGCACGCCTACTACCTGAAATACCAGAACCGCCGGGGCGACTACCTTGCCGCCTGGTGGAACGTGCTGGACTGGCAGGCGATCGCGGCCCGCTACGCCGCGGCCAGAGCGGGCACGCTGGGCGTCTGATACCTCCGGCCGCGCAAGGCTACCGCGCCAGCTGGTAGAACTCGCGCTCCAGCGCATCGCGCCGGCCCGGCTCGGTCAGCTGATAGAGCGGGCTTTCCACCGCGAGCCGGGCGCCGCCGTCGCGGGTCAGCGGCCGCAGCGTCGCCTGCGCCGAGCTGCGCGTGCTTTCGCCCGGGAACAGGTCGAACGGCACCCGCACGAAGATGCCCTTGTCGAAACTGCCCTCGCCATAGCGGCTGAAGGGCACCGTGGTCAGCGTGAAGAAGCCGCCCACCTCGATGCCGCTCGGGAACTTGCGCACCAGCTCGAAGGTCGCGCCCCAGTCGCCGGCCAGGTAGCGGCCGGCGCGCACGATGCCGGTCAGGCCGAGCACGCCGAGGTCCTGGTACCACGAGGCGTGGCCGGTGATCACGCTGTAGCCGAGGGTGCCGAAGCCGCCATTGTAGTCGCGCTGCGCCACCGCGTTGACGTCGATGCCGAACGCATAGGAACGGTTGGCCGGCCGCCACAGCACCTCGCTGGAAAGGCCCGCATACATCAGTTCGAGGTAGCCGGCCGTGACCCGCGCGAAGATGTCGGGCGCCGGCGTCCAGATGCGCTGGGCGGTCAACGACAGGATCGGCACCTTCGCTTCCTCGAGGTAGCGGCCGATGTCGCTGCGCACGTGCGGCAGCGTGCTGTCGCTGGGCGTGGGCGTCGCGATGTTGCCGACGATCTGCGCACCGATGGTGCCGCCGAAGCTCCAGCCGCCGTTGAAGGCAACGCGCCCCGATGCGGTGGCGAGCGCGGTGTAGCGGAACGCCTGGTCGGGATCCATCACCTGCGCCATCAGCAGCGGCTCGATCGCCCAGCTGAATTGCGGCCAGGTGCCGGCGATCGGCACCGCATCGGCAGGAAGCGGCGCGCCGGCGGCGCCGACCATGGCGGTCGCCGCGATCTCCTCGGCGCTGGACTGGCCGGACTGCAGTTTCTCGATCTCGCGGCGCACCAGCGTCAGGCGCCCGACCTCGGCGCCGCCTTCCAGCAGCACCACGGTCACCAGCTCGGTCCGCGGCGGCAGCGCGGTCTGGGCGGCGCGGATCGCGCGCGCGGCCGTCTGCGCCAGCGTCCGGAACGGGCTCCTCGCCAGCACGATCGTGGCCAGCGGCTCCGACGGGTCGATGCGGCTTGCGATCATGCCGGCCTGGCGCAGCCGTACCGCGATCGCATCGGCCAATGCCGCGCGCACGCGCGGATCGGCGAAGTCGATCGCGGGCGGCGCCGGCGACCCGTCCGGCGCGGCCGGTGCCGATGTCGGCACCGGCACCACCGGCGTGAGTGGGCCGCTCGCCGCGATCACCTCGCGCACGCCGGATGGCACGACGATGCGCGGGGCGGTGGCGCTTTCCGCCGCGCGCGTGCCGTAGGCTGGCTGTTCCGCCGGCAACCAGGGTCGTGGCGGCATCGGCGGCGGCGGTGGCGGGCTGCTGCGCGGCCGCGTCGGATCGAGGATGAACGAAACCCGGAGCAGCAGATCGGTGCCGTTGACGAACGCCGCCCCCGCATCCAGCCAGTGATAGGGCGTCCACTGCACCCCGAAATTCACCTGGCTCCGGGCATCGCCACGCCCGTTCGGCCGTTCGTCGCGGTAGCGGTCGCCGTTGTACTCGAGCTTCAGCCGCAGCCCCGACCAGACGCTGTCGGCCCCCCGCGAGGCAAGCGGCCGCCATTCGACGCCGCCGAACAGCGAAGTGTCCTCGCCGCGGAAATAGACGTCGCTCGGCCGGCCGCCCTGGCCGACATCGACCGGGCGGGTGCGGAACGACTCGCTGACATAGACCAGCGGGTTGGTCAGCATGTCGTTGCTGCCGACGCGGCCCCACCCGTAGCCGAGCGAGAAGTCGAAGTCGGCCCAGCGCTTGCTGGCGACGATATATTCGCCGGAATAGATGCCGGTGCCGACGAAGTCCTGCAGGCCGATCGCGAACGCAGGGATCCATTCGCTTTCCTGGAGCAGCCGCAGTTTGATGTCGAACGCGCGGTCGGTGCTGTCCTGGTTGCCGCTGCGCCCATCCAGCCGTTGGGTGAAGCGGAAGGTCGTCTCGAGGAAGGGCAGGGCCTGGAAGTTCAGGAACCAGAAGGTTCGCTGCCGGCGATAGGCGAGGCCGGCTTCCAGCGCGCCGTCGGGCCGCATGCGGGCATTGCGCGTCTCAAGCAGCCCGACCCCGCCCCAGTTGGCGCCGCTGTCCAGCCGGTCCTGGGCACGCGCCGCCGGTGCGATGGGCAGGGCGCCCAGCGCCAGCAGGGCGGCCAGCAGCCGGACCCTCAGGCGGCACACACCGTCAGTTGTTCTCGCGCGCGATCACGGCGAGCGCGGCGGCGCTGATCGCCACCTGCGAGAAGATGCCGGTCAGGTCGCGGATCATGCCCCAGGTCTCGTATGGCGCCGGGTCCTGCGGCACCACGATCAGGCTGCCGGGCGGGATCGGCTCGCTCGACAGGTTCCAGCCGGAAATCCCGGCAGGGCGGGCGGAACCGTTCGGCAGCACCACGAACGCGCGCGATGGGTCGGCGAAGCGCGCGGTGCCGCCCGCCTCGCGCACATAGTCGGACGCGCGCCTGCCCGATTCGAACGCCAGCGCGCCGGGGTTCAGCACGCTGCCCACCACCGCGACGTCGGCCGGACGCTTGGGGATCACCAGCAGGTCGCCCGGCTCCAGCAGGATGTCGGTCTCGGGCCGCGCGATCAGCACCGCCGGGTTGGCCTCGATCACCACCCGCCCGGCCGCGGGTGCGGCGCGCAGGCCGGCGGCCAGTTCGCGCCCCGCCCGGATCGCCTCGCCGATGTCGCCGCCGCGCCCGCCCTGCGCCGCCATGCCGGGCTGCGACTGCGACGAGGCCAGCGTCATCAACGAGGTCTCGATCTCGCGCGCGATCCGCTGGTAGCCTTCCTGCTGGCGCAGCCGTGCACTTTCGCGGGTGAACACCGCGCCATAGGTGTAGGCCTGCGCGGTCAGCCCGCCGGCGCGCGTCAGCAGCTCGGACAGGCGTTCGCCGCGGCGGATGTCGTAGATGCCGGGGCGCACCACCTCGCCCAGCACGCGCACCGGGCCGATGTCGCGATCGCTGAACGCGCGCGGCACCCGCACGGAATCGCGCGGCGACAGGCGCACCGCGGCAAGATTGCCGCTGCGCAGATCGAGCGTGCGGCGTTCCAGCGCCAGCAGCGGCCCGCCGGAGCCTTCCAGCGGCTGGCGCGACAGTTCGACGCTGGAAAGGTCGGCGCTGCGCGCGACCCCGCCCGCCGCCGCCACCACCGCATCGAGCCCGACGCCGACGGTGACCGGATAGAGGCCGGGGCGGCCGACATCGCCGAACAGCGCCACCGCGTTGTTGAGCAGGAAGTTCAGCAGATCGGGATAGTCGCGGAACAGCGGCGGGCAGCTGGCAAGCGCGGTATCGGCGAACGGGAAGCCGACCGCGTAGTTGAACCGCATCGGGCTCTGCTGCTTGACCAGGGCGAGCTGCACCAGGGCCGGGCACTCGTCGCCCGGCGTCAGTGCCGGCGGCATCCCCGGCTGCAGCTGCTGCGCCTGGCCGCTTGCGCTCAGCGACGGCACGGCGCCGCCAAGGGCCGCCTGCACCAGGGGCCCCGACAGGAAGGCAATGTCCTGCATCGACAGCACCAGCACCTCGTCCTCGTCGCGCAGGCGTTCGTCGACGCGCCCCGACAGCACCGCGGCCAGGTCGAACGGGAGGAAGCGACGCTCGCGCGAGCGCGGCTCCACCCGCACCAGTACCACCATGCGCGGATAGGCGTCGGGGCGGATGTTGCGCGAATCGCCGATCAGCCGGCGCAGTGTCGGCGCGGCGCTGCGCGGGCGGAGCTCGGCACCGACCACGTGGCCGGCCAGCCGCACCTGGCCGACCGCGAATCCCGCGGCCGGGCCGACCACCACCAGGTCGCCGCGCTGCATCGCCCGGCTGGTGGGGATCTCCGTCAGGGTGCGCCGCCCGCCGGCATCGTAGTCGTAGAGCGTGTAGCGGTTGCCGACCGGTCGCAGCGTGCCGCCGGCGATCGAGATCAGTTCGCCAAGCCCGGGCGAGGTCACGCCGGGCGCCAGTTCGTAGATGCCGGGCCGGGCGACATCGCCGGCGATCGCGAGCGTCGGCCC
>JADYYZ010000292.1 GCA_020853405.1 Acetobacteraceae bacterium | reverse complement strand
GCCCAGCGCATGGCGCTGCGGCCCTGGCAGGTGCGGCTCGATGGCCTGGTGCAGCAACCGCGCACCGTCGATATCGACACCCTGATCCGCGCGATGCCGCTCGAGGAGCGGGTCTACCGCCTTCGCTGCGTCGAGGCCTGGGCGATGGCGGTGCCCTGGTCGGGCTTCGAGATCAGCCATCTGCTGCGCTGGGCGGAGCCGCTGGGCAGCGCGAAATACATGGTGATGCAGACCTTCGGCGAGCGTGACATCGCCGGCGGTGCCGCGGTCGCGCCCGGCTTCCGTGAACCCTGGTATCCCTGGCCCTACACCGAGGGCCTGACCATGGCCGAGGCAGGCAACGAGCTCGCCTTCATGGCGACCGGCATCTACGGCAAGCCGCTCGGCGCGCAGAACGGCGCGCCGCTGCGCCTGGTCGTGCCGTGGAAATACGGATTCAAGTCGGTGAAAAGCATCGTCCGCATCAGTTTCACCGCCGAGCGCCCGAAAACCTTCTGGGAGCAGGTGCAGGCCAGCGAATACGGGTTCTGGGCAAACGTGAACCCGGACGTCGCGCATCCGCGCTGGAGCCAGGCGAGCGAGCGCGTGCTCGGCACCAACGAACGCCGCCCGACGCAGATCTTCAACGGCTATGGCGAGTTCGTGGCCGACCTCTACCAGGGGCTTGCGAACGAGCGGCTGTTCGCGTGAACGGCCGATGCGTCCCGGCCTGCTGGTGGTCTGCCTTCTGCTTCTTGCCGCCTCGGTCCTTGCTGTCTTGACCGGGGCGGGGAGCCTGGGGTCGGTCTGGTTCAAGGCCTCGCCCGGCAGCCTCAATGCCACCCAGGCGGTGCTGCAGCGCTTCATCACACCGGCGCTCTGGACCGATGCCGTGGTGCCGCTGTTGCGCCAGCCGGCCTGGCTGGTGGCGGCGATCGCCGGGGCCTGCGCCGGGCTGGGGGGAATGCTGTGGCAGAAGCGCTGACGCCCGGCGAGCTTCCGGGTCCTGGTCGTGGCGCGTCGCAGCAGCGGCCAGGCGACATCCTGCTGGTCGAGGATACGCGCTGCCTCGCCGCGGTATATCGCCAGTACCTGCGTGCCGAACCCTGGCCGCTGCGCCATGCCGAGACCCTGGCCGAAGCCGAGGCGTCGCTGGCCGATCACCCCTGCGACCTGGTGCTGCTCGACCTTCGGCTGCCGGATGGCGACGGGCTTGACCTGCTGCGTCGGCTGACGGCGCAGGCCGGTGCGCCTGCCGTGGTGGTGATTACCGCCCACGGCAGCGCCGCGACCGCAGCCGACGCGATGCGCGCCGGCGCGATCGACTTCCTGCTGAAGCCGTTCAGCGCCGACCGGCTGATCGTGACCATCGCCAACGCGCTGGAGCGGCGCCGGCTGCGCCACGAGCTGGCGGTGCTGCGCGCGGCCGGCGAGCGCGCGAGTTTCTGCGGCTTCATCGGCGCCGCACCCGCGATGCAGGCGGTCTACCGCATGATCGAGAACGCTGCCGCCAGCCGCGCCAGCGTGTTCGTCACCGGCGAAAGCGGCACCGGCAAGGAGTTGTGCGCCGAGGCCGTGCACCGACTGTCGCCGCGCGCGTCCGGCCCGTTCATCGCGGTCAACTGCGCCGCGATCCCCGGCGCCTCGATGGAAAGCGAGATTTTCGGCCATGTCGGGGGCGCCGTCGCCGGTGCGGCCGCAGACCGGATCGGGGCCGCCGGCCAGGCCGATGGCGGCACGCTCTTCCTCGACGAGATCTGCGAACTCGATCCGGCACTTCAGGGCAAGCTGCTGCGTTTCGTGCAGACCGGCACCTTCCAGCGCGTCGGCAGCACGCGCGCCGAGCGTGTCGATGTGCGCTTCGTATGCGCCGCCGATAGCGACCCGCTGTCGGCGGTGCGGGCCGGACGCTTCCGCGAGGATCTCTATTACCGCCTGCATGCGGTGCCGATCCATCTGCCGCCGCTGCGCGACCGGGGCGAGGACGTGATCGCCATCGCGTCGTCGTTCCTGCGGCAGTTCACATGCGAGGAGGGCCGGGCATTCCGGCGCTTCACCCCGGAAGCCGAGGCGGCACTGCGCGCGCATCCCTGGCCTGGCAATGTGCGCGAACTGGAAAGCGCGATCCGCACCACGGTGGTGCTGAATGACGGCGACGCGGTCGCGCTGCGCATGCTGCCGACCAGCGTGCTGGCGCGCGCACGGATCGAGCCGCCGGAGGTGCCCGCGCCCGGTGCGCGCGCAGGCCGCCCGGCGCATCGCGGCACCGGCGGGATCCGCCCGCTGGAGGCGATCGAGCGCGAGGCGATCGAGGCAGCGATCGGCCTGTGCGAAGGCAACGTGACCAGGGCCGCCGCCCAGCTCGGTGTCAGCCCGAGCACGCTCTATCGCAAACTGCGCCGCTGGGAAGGCGATGGCCGCCACTGAACGGGGCCGTGGATGGCAGCCTAGCGTATGATCATTCGTGCGGCGGCGCCGATCACCGCGACCGTCCGCTCCCACAGATCGAAGGGCGCGAGGCCGCCGACCGGCGCCCAGACGAGGTCGGTCGCGTCGCTGCCCGCCCGCGCCTCGCCCCCGGCGAACCGGGCGCAATAGTCCACGAGCGTGTAGTGGAAGCGCACCCGGCCGAACTCGTCGCGGGTGATGCTGTCGACCACATCCACCAGGCTGAGCGGCCCGGCGGTGCAGCCGGTCTCCTCCAGAAGTTCGCGCCGCGCCGACTGCTCGACCGTCTCGCCAAGCTCCTGGCTGCCGCCGGGCAGGGACCACTGGCCGGCGCGCGGCGCCTTGGCGCGCCTGATCAGCAGCACCCGGCCGGCAGTGTCGAACAGCACGACGCCGACGCCGACAAGCGGCTGGGCGGGGTAGTCGCGGCTCAGTTGCCGGCGCCCGGGCGTGCCGGCGCGGCGGCTGCGCCAGGGGAGGGGGCGGCGCCATGCGCGGCGGCGGGCGGCGGTTCGGCCGCGCGCATGCTCTCGGCCGAGGCAAGCAATGTCGCGAGTTTCCAGTCAGGCAGTTTGTAGGCCCAGCCGGCCAGGCGCTTCGCGGCTGCCTCGGCCTCGGCCTTCGCCGCCTCCGGGGTGCGCGCGTCCGCCGCAGCCGGCGGCGGCGTTGCCGGCGCCGCCCAGGTGACATCGAACATGGTCCAGCGCGTGCCGTCCTTCTCGACCACCCGGGCGGCCACCCGTGTGCCGTCGAACAAGGTCCAGGTCGCGGTGCCGAGTTCGTGCGCGCCGGCAAGATCGGCAGCCGGCTTCACGTCCTCGAGCGTCAGCCACTCCAGCGCGCGGCCGACATCATCGACCTTGCTTTCGTCGCCGCGCCAGCCCTCGGGCGGGTTTTCCACCTCCATCCGCTCCGCGGCG